>JAFDCW010000329.1 GCA_019312705.1 Deltaproteobacteria bacterium | reverse complement strand
GGATGAGCGTGCCCCCGGGGGCGACCCGGTCCGCGATGTCCCGGGCGAGGGGGATCAGCACCACCGGCTGGATATTCGCGAGGACGAGGGGATAGGTCCCGGTGAGGTCGCCGACGGGCGTGGCGTCGGCCTCGATCCGGTCGGCCACTCCGTTCAGGGTCGCGTTCTCGAGGGCCACCGGAACGGTGTCGGGGTCGTTGTCGACGGTGCGCACGTGCGCCGCTCCGAAGAGCACCGCGGCAACCGCGAGGATGCCCGACCCGCTGCCGACGTCGAGGAGACGGTCGCCCGGCTTCACGCGACGGTCGACCTCTCGAAGCACGAGGCGGGTGGTCTCGTGGATTCCGCTGCCGAAGGCGCGCCCGGGATCGATGGTCAGCACCACCTCGTCGGGGAAGGCCCGGACCTCTCGCCAGCTCGGGCGGATGAGCAACCGCGCTCCAACCCGAGACGGCTCGAAGTACTCCCGCCACCCATCGCGCCACGCGTCACCGACGACGAACTCGACGCGGGCCGGATAACGCCCCTGGAAGCCTCTGGCTATCGATTCGGCGTTGGCGGGGTCGGAGAAGAAGGCGACGAGGGTGAGCGCCGCTTCCCCAGCAGCGCTGCTCATCGTGCCCGCGTCGCGCTCCTCGACTCCCTCCGCTCCGAGGTTCCAGAGCTCCGCCGAGACGGCTTCGGCCATGTCGGCTGGAACGTCGACGTGCACGTAGGGATAGCGCGGCTCGGGCTCGGTCATCGCACGGTGATGACGAAGGTCCCTTGGGGCGTGGGGGATCCGGACTGTGACGCGGCGACCCCGATCGCGGCAGCAACGCCGCCGAGGATGGCCACCGCCCCGACCCAGAACCACCAGCGGGTCAGGATACTTCGGCTCGGTTCGGGCACCGCGACGCGCAACGGAGCCGCAACGTCTCCGCGAGCCACGACCGGCAGACCGGTGCTATCGAGGCCCTCGAAGTAGTACTCGACCAGCGGAGGCGCGACGGCTTCGGCGGGGATGACCGCGCTATAGCGTCCGTCGGCGAGCGCCGTGTCGACGCGACGAAAGACGTCGTCGCTTCCCTGGCGATAGGCGAGGATGATCTGCGCGACGCGGTCGCCGGGGTCTTCCACCTCGCAGTCGAGGGGGATCTCCGTGTCCGGCTCGGACTCGGGAGGCGAGCTGTGGCGAATCGTCACCGGCGCCGGAGGGGGCAGCCCGGGGCGACCGTCGCTGTCCCAGTGTTGGTGCACGCCCTCGAAGAAAGTGCGGAAGCGCGGGGAGACGTCGTCGCCGGGCGAGTGCTCCGGGTCGATCGCGAGCAGGCTCCGGTAGGCCCCCGCCGCCTCTTCTTGCCGCCCGAGGGAGAGGTAGGTCAGGGACAGGTGCTGGTAGATTGTCGCGAGGTCGCGATTGCTATTTCCCGATCGCACCAGGGCCGCGGAGAGGGTCTGAAGCGCCTCCTCGTAGCGAAGCTCGTCGTATTGAGCCTGCCCCTGTTCGATGAGGGGGTTGCTCCGTTGGGCCTCGGCGGGGCCGGCGCCCATCGCGCTCAACAGGAGAGCCGAAACCAGGGTCAGCGATGAAAGGATGGGCCGCATCCCCGGAAAGATAGCGGAGACCCGCCGACCCCGTCGAGGATCAGCCGCAGGAACGACCACGACCCCTAGGGATTAGCCCTCGAAGGAAAACCGGAGACCCACGTAGAGGGCACCCAGGACCGCCCACAAGATGGGCTGGAAACGCAGGCCGGAGCGCCAAGCCACGACCGGGGTCGCCGGGGGGATGAGGGCGATAACCTTCGCCGCCGGGGTCAAATTGCTCGCCCGGATGCACAACCAGAGGGTGACCAGGTGCACGACCAGGAAGGCCGCGCCGACCAGGATCCAGCCAACCAGGAGCCATACCTCGGGGGTCACCGTCCCTTCCTACCACAGGCGCCGGAGCAACGGCTCAGCACGTGGTTTCGGGGATGCGAACTTGAGCCAGGTCGGTTGGCACAGTCGGACGCCGATGTCCCGATGAGCGGCATTTTGACTCCTCACTGCGCATCGATGGGCCTGGCCCGGGGATTGCGTGGTTGGCGTTGGCGGGGACGACCTGGCTCGGAACACCGAGTCATCCGCGCGCTTATCTTGAACTTGCTTGGGAGGAACGATGAATACCCGAACGCCTGGTGCGGCGGCTGACGCGGAGAGGCGGACCCCGATCCGTCTTCAACCGTGGATGGTCGCGGCTGCCCTCTGTGTATCGACGGTGGGATGCAGCCGGCTCCAGCCCATCCCGACCAACGTCACCGCGACCCACGCCCACGATGCCCAGGTAGTCCGCGCAGCGGTGATCCGGGCGCTGGCCCACCAGCGCTTCGACCCGGAGCAAGAGGTACCGGGTCAGATGTTGGCGAGCGTGTCGCATCGCAAATGGATGATTCGAGTCGCTGTGGACTACGCGCCGTGGCGCTTCGGAATCCACTACGTCGACAGCTCGGGCCTTCGTCACCGCGTCGATCGAGAGGGACGGCACCTGATCCATCGGCGATACCACCGAGTGGTCGAAGACCTGCGACGGCAGATCCACCGAGAGCTGGGCCCCTCATCGCCGGCGCCCCTGGCTCCGGTCCCGGGGTTGGGCACGACGACCACCGTAACGACCACGACCACGACGGCCACCCCCGCCACGCCCGTGTCTGTTCGAGTGACGCAAGACGTGGTCCTCGAGCTGCCCGCGTACCAGAAGCCGCAGTAGAGGGGGCGCGAGGAGTCGACCCGTGAGCTTCCCATTCCCCCAAGAGACCCGAGATCCGGACCTTCCTAGAGCCCGGGCCTTCGTGTTAGACGCATGGCCCAATGGCATCGCGAACGATCCGCATCGGCCTCATCGGCTACGGCGTCGTCGGTCAAGGCATCGTCCGGCTGCTCTCCGACAATGCCGCGACCATCGAAGGGCGCCTCGGCGCTCCCATCGAGGTGCGCCGAGTCGTCGCCCGGGACCCCGACAAGAAACGAGAGGTCGAGCCCCCTCCGGGCACCCTCTCCTTCGATCCCAACGACGTTCTGAATGACCCGGACATCGACATCGTCGTCGAGGTCGTCGGCGGCATCGAGCCGGCGAAGTCCTTCGTCCAGCGGGCCATCGATAGCGGCAAGCACGTCGTCACGGCCAACAAGGCACTGCTCGCCGAGCACTCGGAGCTCATCGAGGTCGCCGAGTCCAAGGGCGTCGATCTCTACTTCGAGGCCGCCGTCGCCGGGGGCATACCCATCATCCGGCTGCTCCGCGAGGCCTTCTCGTCGGATCGCATCATCGCGCTCCGGGGCATCGTCAACGGCACCAGCAACTACATCCTCAGCCGCATGACCGTCGCTGGCCTCGAGTTCGACGAGGCGCTGCGCGAGGCTCAAGAGAAGGGCTTCGCCGAGGCCGACCCCACCCTCGACGTCGGCGGCGGGGACGCGGCCCACAAGCTCACCATCTTGACGACCCTGGCCTACGGCGCGCGCCTGACCCCGGACCGAATCCCGACCGCCGGTATCGAAAACGTCACGGCCATCGACATCCATTTCGCCAACCGCTTCGGCTACGTCATCAAGCCCCTGGCGGTAGCTCGGGCCCTCGACGACGGCAAACTCGACCTCCGCGTGCACCCCGCCCTGGTGCGCCGGGGCAGCGTGCTCGCGAGCATCTCCGGGGCGCTGAACGCCGTCTACGTCGAGGGCGCGATGCTCGGGCCCTGCCTCACCTCGGGTCTCGGGGCCGGGGCCCTGCCGACGGCGATGAGCGTCGTATCCGACATCGTCGACGTGGGCCGAAACCTCCTCGTCGGGGCCCACGGTCGGGTACCGTCCCGGGCCTTTCAGGGGGACCACCTCTCGGACAAGGAAGTGCAGGACCCCGGGGATCACCGGTGCCATTGGTATCTGCGATTCAACGTCCGGGACCGACCGGGGATCCTCGCCCGGATCGCGGGTGTGCTCGGCGCCGCGGACGTATCCATCGAGCAGATGGTCCAGGAGGGCATCGGCCAAGACGACGGACCGGTCGTGGTCGTGATGCTGACCCACACCTCGGCCGAGCGGAACCTGATGGGCGCCCTCGAAGAGATAGCAACCCTCGACGACGTGGCGGAGCCTCCGATGGCCCTGCGCATCGAAGAGGACTGATCAAAGACCGCACAAGGAGCAGACGATGGACTTCGGCGAAGCACAAACGCGGGTCAAGGACCTCAAGAAGAGCCCCGGCAACGACAAGCTGCTCGAGCTCTACGCGCTCTACAAGCAAGGCAGCACCGGCGACGTCTCGGGCAAGCGCCCGGGCATGCTCGACGTGAAGGGCCGGGCCAAGTACGACGCCTGGGCCAAGCAGAAGGGCACGAGCCAAGACGCCGCGAAGACGGCGTACGTCGCCCTCGTCGAGCGCCTCGTCGCCCAAGACGGCTAGAGAGATGGACGGAGACCGGCGCCGGGGCCTCGTCGCCCAGGGCGCCGCCTATCTGCTCGCCACCGCCATGGCCCTCGGAGTGGGCCTCCTTCTCGCGGGTCACGACCCGTGGCTGCGCCTCGGTGCAGCCGACGTCGTGGCGACGTTGGTCGTCTTCGCGTTCAGCGTCGGCTTTTCGAACTCGAGCCTCTACGACCCCTATTGGTCCGTCGCCCCGCCGGTCCTGGCCATGGGCTGGCTGGCCCTCGAAGGCAACGCGGTAACGGTCCGGCAAGCCCTCGCCTTCGCCTTGATCTTCATCTGGGGAGCGCGCCTGACCTACAGCTTCTTCCGCGGCTGGCCCGGTTTGAGTCATGAAGACTGGCGCTACCGAGACCTGCGGGAAAGGACCGGCGGCGCCTACTGGTTGGTGAGCTTCCTCGGCATCCACTTCTTCCCGACGGCCCTCACCTTCGGCGGGACCGTCGCGTACTTCGCCGCGGCCAGGGGCCCGGCAGAGCTCAATGTCATCGACGGCGTCGCTGCCGCAACCACGGCCCTCGGCATCTGGCTCGAGACGACGGCGGATCGGCAGCTCCGGGACTACGGCCAACGGAAGCCGGACGCCGGCGCGATCCTGAAGACCGGCCTCTGGGCCCACTCCCGCCACCCGAACTACCTCGGGGAACTGCTCTTCTGGTGGGGCATCGCCCTCTTCGCCGTCGCCGCCGGCGCCTCCCTCCCCTACGCCGTCGGCGGTGCCGCAGCGATCACCCTGCTCTTCGTCTTCGTCAGCATCCCGATGATCGAGCGCCGCATGAGCGCCCGGCGGGCAGGTTGGGCCGAGCATTCGCGGCGGGTGCCGGTGCTCATCCCGTGGCGCGTCGGTCCCCTCGCACGACGACGGGTTTGAGCTCGGCAACCTCCGATGGCCCCAGCTATGGGGAAGGATTCAACTCGATTCGTTTTCTCCGCCATCGGCACCGGACAGCGGAGCGGCGACGACGACCACGTTGCCGTCGGGGTCTGCGTAGTAGGCGGCCTCGTCGCCCCAGGGACGGGGCGCGCGCTCCGAGAGCTTCTTCGCGCCGTGAGCCTCGAGCTTGGCGATGCACGCGTCGAGGTTCTCCTGCTGCAGGTAGATCTCCGTTGCCGAGATAGCGCCGGCGGGAGTCACGGCGGGTTCCTGGCCAGGGTTTTGGGCAAAGGCCTCGCGTTGGTAGACGCCGAGGCCCGCCCCACCCGCCAACTCGAACTCGACATACACCGGAACGTCGACGCGGGCGGGCCAACCGAAGACCCCTCGATAGAAACGCGCCGAGCGTTCGACGTCCTCGACCGCAAGGATGGTGAGCAAGGGGCGCGGCTCCGATTTGGTCGCCGCGGCCGTAGTCGGCGCCATCGGGCTCGCGAGTTCAAT
>JAFDCW010001083.1 GCA_019312705.1 Deltaproteobacteria bacterium | reverse complement strand
GGGGCCCATCGGCCGGGGCGTCCTCGGTGCACGAAGCGGAGAGGGTGAGTACGGGCGCCAGGGCGAGCAGTACGGCCAAGCGGGCGGTGAGCGGTAAAGCAGTATTCATGATGGGATGGTATGGACTAGGAGCGATTTCGTCCAACGCCCCCCTGGAGCGGCCGAGAGTTGTGCGGGATCGCACGAAATTCCGGGAATTCCGCTAGAGTCGTTCGCCTTGGACTATCGAGACCGGATCAAGACCCTCGGGGCGGCCCTCGAACGACCGCTTTCCGTTGGTGCCCCTGCGTCCCTGGCCCGTTTCGCCGACGAGGTCGCCCTCTGGAACCGCAAGATGAACCTCACGGCGGCGCGCAAGCCCGTCGCTCTGGTCGAGGTGCTTTTCGCCGATGCTGTGGTGCTCGCTGACGAAGAGGTGGTGCCCCGAGATGCCCAGGTCCTCGACGTTGGCAGCGGCGCGGGGGCCCCGGCCATCCCCCTCGCTCTCCTACGAGAGGACGTCTCCCTCACCCTGGTCGAGCCCCTGCACAAGCGGGTGGCCTTCATGCGCCACGCCATCGGGAAGCTCGGCCTCGGGGGGCGGGTTCGAGTCCTCGAGCGAAAGCTCGCCCCCGGCGACGAGGACCTCGAAGGGGCGCCGTTTTCCCTCGCGATGTCCCGGGCGACCCTGGCCCCGGCTGACTGGCTGGCCTTGGGTCTCGAGCACGCACCCCGGGTGCTGGTCCTGACCGCTGCCCAAGAGGCGCCGGAGGCCCCTGACGGGGTGAACGTCTCCCCGTCCCACGCCGTGAGCTACACGCTCCCGTCGACGTCCGCGACGCGCACCATCACGGCCTACGAGCGCGGCTGAAGCGCGCCGCGTCGGCCCGTGGGCCCACGCTCAGGCCGACTTTTTCTTGCTGAATTTCGCGGCGACGTTCATCACGACCACGAAGAGCACCGGGGCCGTGACGACGCCGACGAACGTGACGAAGAGCATGCCCCCGAAGACGGTGGTGCCGACCGCCTGACGGCTCACGGCGCCGGCGCCGGTTCCGACGACGAGGGGGAAGGTGCCGAGGATGAAGGCGAGGGAGGTCATCACGATGGGCCGAAAGCGCAGCGTCGCCGACTCGAGGGCTGCCTCCTTTATGGTCATGCCTTCGTCCATTTTGGCGCTTGCGAATTCGACGATCATGATTGCGTTCTTCGCGGCGAGGCCCACTAAAAGGACCAGCCCCGCTTGCACGAAGATGTTGTTGTCCATGCCGCGCAGGTTGACCGAAACCATGGCGCCGAGGAGGGCCATGGGGATGGTCAGGATCACGGCGAAGGGCAGTGACCAGCTCTCGTATTGGGCCGCGAGGACCAGGAAGACCATCAGGATGGCGAGGGCAAAGACCGCCCCGGCGCCGCCACCGGCGGCCTTTTCGAAATACGAGACCCCGGCCCAGCCATAGCGCATGCCCTCGGGCAGTTCGTGCTCGGAGAGCTCTTCCATCAGGTTGATGGCGTCGCCGGTGCTCACCCCGACGGCACCCTCCCCGGTGAGTTGGGAGTTGGGGTACATGTTGAAGCGCTGAATGCGGTTCGGGAATACGGCGTCTTCGGTTCGGGTGAAGGCGCCGAGGGGGACCATCTCGCCGTCGAGGTTACGGACAGCGAAGTTCATCAGCTCGTGGGAGTGAAGTCGTTCACGTAGGTCGCGCCGAGGGTCGCCGAGAGCGTGCGGAAGACGTCCCCCATCGCGACCCCGCGACGGATCGCCTGGTCCCGGTCGATGTCGAGGCGCAGCTGCGGTGACGCCGCCCGGAAGCTCGAGTTCACGCCGCCGATTCGCGACTGTCCGTTGGCCGCGCCGATGACCGACTGGGTCACCTGTTCGAGCACGTCGGGGCCGTACCCGCGGGCGTCCTGGAGGCGTAGGTCGAAGCCCGCGCCGGTGCCGAGGCCTGGAATCGGTGGCAGCTCGAAGGAAAAGGCGAGGGCCTCCTGTATGGATCGGAGCTGCGCGTTGACCTCGTCCTGGATCACATGGATGTCCCGCCCCGTCTTGGCGCGCTCGTCCCATGGG
>JAFDCW010000328.1:5847-13201 GCA_019312705.1 Deltaproteobacteria bacterium | reverse complement strand
CACGACTTCGCCGCGCTCCACGTGGAAGGAGACGCCCTCGACCGCGGGCCGGGCGCCATAGCGCTTGGTGAGTTCTTCGACCTCGATCACGGTGGACGCCTCGATTAGTCCAATATGTCTGGCGTGACAAGCGTCGGGGACGAAGCGGTCCCCGCGGTCCGCCGCCCCGCCAGTTCCTCAGAGCCAGTCTCAGCCCCCGAGGCCGAGGCCAAAGCGGTAGTTGATGTTCACCATCAGGCTGAAGCGCTCGATGACGCCGACCTCGGTGCGCAAGAATAGATTCTCGTTGATGCCCCACTGAGCGCCGATGAGCATGTTCCAGTGTTGGGCGGGGGCCTTGTCGAGGTCGTAACCGATGGTGGTATCGCGGCCGGCGAAGCCATCCTGAATCTGCCCGACCAGGCCCGAGCGGCGGCACGCCTGACTATCGCCGGCGTTGCATGCGTCCATCAACTCCATCGCCAGGCCGTCGAGCCCCGACGGCGCGCCACCTTCGACGGCGTCTTGGATGTTGATTTCGCCGGAGGTGTCGGCGTCGAAGCCCTGGCGCATGGCGCCGAGCCACAGCCCCAGCTGCATGCCGTTCTCGAAGACGAAGTTGCGGCCGACGCGGGCCGACAGGATGTTGGCCATCACCGGGGTCTCCAGCAACTCGAGGTCGGTCCAGGACAGGTTGAAGTCGGCGGTGATGAAGAAGTGCTCGAAGCCGAAGGCCGCGGTGATTCCGACCCCCCACGTGAAGGCGCTCTGGGTCGGTGAGCTCGTGAGCTGGATCGGCTCGGCCAGGGTGACCGTGGTATTCGACGCCCCGCCGCCGACCATCCCCCACAGGTTGAGGAAGGGGAAAAGCCACATATCGAAGCGGGCCGTGACGGCATTCACCGTGGAGTCGACCGCGTCGAAGGTGAGCAAATCCGAGACGTCCACCCACTCCCCGCCGTTCGCGCGGAGACGAATCCGGTCGATGCTGATCGGCTGAACCATGCCGATGTAGACCAGGTTGGCGCCGAGAGGCAGCGGCAACGAGAAGCCCTTCTTCGCGACCCGACTACCAAAGAAAGGGAGTATGTGCGGATAGGGCTCCTGCTCCTCGCCTCGGCGCAAGTGGGGGCTGTGCTGCGCGGACGCAGCGGACGGCGCCCAGAACGAAGACATGAGGCACACGGCCAGTAGTGCCCAACGAAGATGCTCGCGGCTGCGTTTGTGAACGCGGTTCATGGCGCCGGGGAACATGCCCGGGGATCGAGTTGGCGACAAGGACGGCCGATTTCGGTGCGGTCCAAGGGGGGACAGAAAAGCGGAGGTCAGGAGCCAGCCCCACCCGCCCCGGCACCCACGTAGTCACCTACGTACGCACGCGATTCCGGCGACGCCCCTTGAAAGTAGACGTAGGTGGCGCGAGGTTCCGGCGCTCCGAGCCAAACGCCGCACGGAAACTCGACCGATGGGACACGATATGAAGAACGTAGGATTCCGGCACATCTCACTGGCGCTGCTCATCGGCCTCCTTGTCCTCGCTGGCCTCGTGGCCTGCGGAGCCCGCGAGGACACGGCTTCGACCACCGTCACCCCCGCCGACGACGAGGCGGCAGCGACCCCCGAAGAAGCGGCCGCCTGGACGCCCCCCACCGACCGCACCTACCTGCCCATCCCCCAGCCCGCTCGTCGATCCTATACGGAGCTCGACGCCCGCGACGTCGACCGGCCCGATCCCCCCCAGACCGTCACCGCCCCCGAGGGCGCGCCGAACGTCATCGTCATCTTGATCGACGACATCGGCTTCGGCGTACCGAGCTCCTTCGGCGGCGCCGTGGACATGCCCAACCTCGACCAACTGGCCGACAGCGGACTTCGCTTCAACCACTTCCATACGACGGCGCTCTGCTCGCCGACCCGAGTCGCGCTGCAGACCGGCCGCAACCATCACGCGGCGAACGCCGGGGCGATCATGGAGGTCGCCACGGCCTTCCCCGGCAACTCGGCGGTGCGGCCGGACAGCATCGCGACGCTTCCGGAGATTTTGCGCCTCAACGGCTACAGCACGGCCGCCTTCGGCAAGTACCACGAGACCCCACCCTGGCAGGTCAGCGTCTCCGGGCCCCTGGCCCAGTGGCCGACCCGGTCCGGCTACGAAAAGTTCTACGGCTTCATCGGCGGCGAGACCAACCAGTGGCACCCGGCGATCTACGACGGCGACACCCTCATCGACCCGTCGGTCGGCCACGAGGGCTACCACTTCACGGAAGACATGACCGACCAGGCCATCGGCTGGATGCAGGCCCAGCAGTCCCTCACCCCGGACAAGCCCTTCTTCATGTACTACGCCCCGGGCGCCGTCCACGCCCCGCACCATGTGCCCGCGGAGTGGATCGAAAAGTACTGGGGCCGCTTCGACGCGGGCTGGGACGTCTACCGGGCAGAAACCCTCGCCCGGCAGATTGAGCTCGGCATCGTGCCCGAAGGCACCGAGCTCGCGCCCAAGCCCGACGACATTCAAGACTGGGACACGCTTTCCGCTGACGAAAAGCGCCTCTTCTCGCGTCAGATGGAGATCTTCGCGGCCTTCTCGGAGCACACCGACCACTACATCGGCGAGCTCCTCGAGGCCCTCGAGGCGACCGGTGACGCCGACAACACCCTCGTTCTCGCCGTGATCGGCGACAACGGCTCGAGCGCCGAGGGCGGCATGGTCGGCCTCTTCAACGAGATGCAATACTTCAACGGCGTCATACCGACCGCCGCCGATGTCCTGCCCCACATCGACGAACTCGGCGGCCCGGACTCCTACGGCCACATGGCAGCCGGCTGGGCCGTAGCGGGTGCAACCCCCTTCACCTGGACCAAGCAGATGGCTTCGGACTTCGGCGGGACCCGGAACCCGCTGATCGTCCACTGGCCCACGCGCTTCACCGGAGACGGCAGCGTGCGCACGCAGTTTCACCACGTCACCGACATCGCCCCGACGGTCATCGCAGCAGCGAACCTGCCCGAACCGACCTGGGTCAACGGCACGCGGCAGCGCCCGATGGACGGCACGAGCATGCTCTATGCCCTGACCGATGCCGCCGCCTCGACCCAGCACCCGACGCAGTACTTCGAGATGTTCGGCAACCGCGCCATCTACCCGCAACGACCTCGCGAGCCAGGAACCCGAGCGCCTCGCGGCGCTTCAGGCCCTCTTCCAGTCGGAGGCGGTTCGGAACCACGTCCTGCCCATCGACGACCGCAAGGTCGAACGCTTTGATTCGGCGGTCGCCGGCCGCCCAGACCTCATCGGGACCCGAACCAGCCTGACGGTGTTCCCGGGCATGCACATGACCGAGAACTCGTTCATCAACATCAAGAACCGTTCGTTCACGGTGACCGCCCACCTCGCGATCGAAGGGCGTCGCCCGAACGGCGTGCTCCTGGCCCAGGCCGGGCAGTTCGGTGGCTGGGCGACATCCCTCTCCCGCGGGGTCCCGGTCTTCACCTACAACTTCCTGGGCACCGACATCTACCGGGTCCGCGCCCGTCGGGCGCTGCGGAGCACGGAGACCGAGGTCACCTTCGAGTTCGTCTACGACGGCGACGGCCGCGGCAAGGGCGGGACCGTCCGCATCAAGGTCGGGGACGAGGTCATCGGCGAGGGCCGGGTCGAGCAGACCCAGCCGAACATCTTCTCAGCGGATGAGACCATCGACGTCGGCGAAGACCTCGGCACCCCCGTGGACTCGGCCTACGGCCCGGCCCCGGGCAACGAGCTCCGGGGCGCCGAACTCGACCGCGTCACCGTCGAGATTCACTGACAGCTCGAAGCGTGCAGCAAAGCGGAAGGCCTGGAGAGCCCATGGTCTTCCGTGCCTTGCCGTAATTTGCCGCGACTTGCCGTGACTTGCCGCCCGCAGCCCATCCGGGCAGCATGCGGCCGCCGTGGACCGTAATCGAGCAGCGTTCGGAGGGGCCCTCGTCGTCTGCTTGGCAGCGGCGGGGTGGTTCTTCGTTCGTGGCACGGGCCCATCCGGCGAAGACGCGGTCGACGAGCCGGTTCAGGATGGGGCTCGGGAGGGCCGCGGGGCAGACGCAGAGAGTTCGCCCCTCCCTGCCCCGCCGACCTACGTGGGCAGCGCCCGGTGCGCCGAGTGCCACGAGGAGGCCGCGGCGGCTTTCGCGGGGTCCGACCACGACCGCGCCATCGAGGCGCCGTCGGACGCGTCAGTCGAGGCTCCCTTCGATGGCAGGACATTTACCGATCACGGCGTAGAGACCCGATTTCGTATCGAAGAAGAGGGCGGGACCGAACGCTACCTCGTGCGCACCGAGGGCCCCGCTGGGGAACCCGTCGAGTATCCGGTGGGCTGGACCTTCGGCGTCAGGCCGCTGCAGCAATACCTCCTCGATGTCGGAGACGGGCGACTCCAGTGCCTCACCGTCGCCTGGGACAGCCGCCCCGAGGCCGAGGGTGGCCAGCGCTTCTTCTCGCTCTATCCCGACGAAGAGATCCCCCCAGAGGATCCCTTGCACTGGACCGGCCCGATGCAGAACTGGAACTCCGTCTGCGCCGATTGCCACACGACCGCCTACGAAAAGGGCTACGACGCCGAGACCGATTCCTTTACCCCCGCCTGGGCCGAACTCGACGTGGGCTGCGAGGCCTGCCACGGCCCGGGGTCGAATCACGTCGCATGGGCAGACGCCAGAGAGACGGCACGGGCCCCCGAGACCGACGGCGACGCACGAGCCATGGGCCTGGTCATCGATCTATCGAACGCCCGCGACTGGGTCATCGCCGCGAGCACGCACAACGCGACGCCGCAGCCCGACGGAGCCCACGACGAGCTCGACACCTGCGCACCGTGTCATTCACGGCGACACCAAATCGCAGAGCCCCGGCGCCCGGACCAACCGCTCTTCGATTTCTATCGCCCAGAACTGCTCACCCGGGCTCTCTATCACCCCGATGGTCAGATCGACGGTGAGGTTTACGTCTACGGCTCGTTCACCCAGAGCCGCATGTTCCACGCCGGCGTCCGGTGCAGCGACTGCCACGACCCCCACACCCTCGCCCCGCGCGCCGACGGGGACGCTCTGTGCGCCCAGTGCCACGACGCCGAGGTCTATGCGGCCTCTTCACACCATCACCACGCCCCCGAGACCGAAGGCAGCGCCTGCGTCTCATGCCACATGCCGAGCCAGGTCTACATGGGGGTCGACGCCCGACGCGACCACTCGCTACGCGTCCCGCGGCCCGACCTGTCGGTCACGCTCGGCACCCCGAATGCGTGCACCGAATGCCATCGCGCCCAAGGAAACCAGGGAAACCAAGGCGAGCAAGACCCGGCATGGGCCGCGGCCCGAGCGAGGGAGTGGTGGCCCGGAGACCGGCCCCCACACTTCGGCACGGTGCTGCGCGACGGCCGCCGGGGCGACCCGGATGCCCTCGAGGGCCTCATCGCGCTGGCGCGAGACATCGCACAGCCGGCCATCGTCCGGGGGACGGCCCTTCTGCTTCTGGAGAGATACCAGGACCGTGGCCGCGAGGCGTTGGCCGAGGGCGCGCGAGATGCCGACCCGCTGATTCGCCTCGGCGCCGTCCTCGGGGCCCGGGGGCTATCGCCACGGCCGCGCCTGAGCGCCCTCGCCGAGATGCTCGGCGATCCGTTCCGGGTCCTGCGCATCGAAGCCGCCCAGGCCCTGTCGATCGTGCCCCCCGGCGCGCTCCGGGACGACGTGGGGGAGGCCCTCAGGAGCGCTCAGGGAGAGCTCATCGAGGCCGACTTGCTTCACGCCGACCGCTCCGACGCATGGCTCCGGATTGCCGTCCTCGAGACCGACCGGGGGCGCATCGACGAAGCCGAGACCGCGCTTCGCCATGCCATCGAACTCGAACCCCGGGGGGCAGCGGCGCGGGTGAATCTCGCGGACCTCGCCCGAATGCGCGGCGACGAAGCCGCCGCCGAACGCTGGCTCCGAGAAGCCATCGAGTTCGACCCCGACCACGCCGAGGCGCTGCACGGCCTCGGATTGCTGGCCATTCGCACCGGACGCCCCGAGGAAGCCCTCACCCATCTCAGCCGGGCCGCCGAGCTACGGCCCTCGAACCCCCGCTTCGCGTACGTAGCCGCCGTCGCTCTCTGGGACCAGGGAAGTCGCCCCGAGGCGCTGGCCACCCTCGCCGCGGCCATCGAACGGCACCCCTTCGACCCAGACCTCCTCGAGGCGCGCCGCGCCTACCAGGACGAACAGTGACCCCTCGGGAATTCAACCGGACTGTTTTCTTGCAGGTTTTTGGACCTCTTACCAGAAGCTCAGCGAGGTTCGGTCCATGGTCATCGCATCTGTATTGGTCGTCGTATCCCTCCTCGTCGGACAGGACGTCGTCGACTACCTCAACCGCAAGACCCGCTGAGCGCCCAACAAGGGCCAGGTGGGAGCAAAGGCGGTAAGCCGGCGAATGGCGTGAGTGGGCGCCTTTGCGTCTGAATGCTTCGGCGGTGGGACACAACCCACCTCCAGCCCCGATGGTATCGCTCGCCCCGCTCCGGCCCTCGTGGCACTCTAATCGCCTAACTGAGCGCGCCCTGAACCCCGTGGAGCGCCGCCGCGAGCGCCGCCCGAGCAAGATGGCCGGTCCTGACCCCCTCGTCATCAGAGCCCAAAACGGCGACCCCCGCGCCTTCGACGAGCTCTTCGTCAAGCACCGGGGCGACGTCACGCGGCTCGTCTATCGCTTCATCGGGCACTCCCCGGACGTCGAAGACGTGGTCCAGGATGTCTTCGTGCACGTCTACCGTTCGCTGCCAAAGTTCAGAGGCGACGCGAAGTTTTCGACCTGGCTCTACCGCCTGACGATGAACGTAGCCCGCATGCACTTGCGTCGGGGGCGGTCCCGGCCTCGCATCGCCGACGTCGACGTGCCCGAAGGGCCCCGAGACCAGCTTCCCCCGGAGACCCCGGATGTGCTCCTCGAGCGCGGCCAGCGGGTCCGAGCCCTCTACGCCCTCGTCGACCGCCTCAGCGAAAAGAAGCGCACCGTCCTGGTCCTCCACGACCTCGAGGGCATGACGGCCAAGGACGTCGCCGACGTCGTCGGTGCGCCGGTCCTGACTGTGCGCACGCGGCTCTTCTACGCGAGGAAAGAACTCTACGCCGCCATCGCCGAGGACCCCCACCTGAGGCCCGCGGTCGAGGCGCTCCTGCCGAACCTCCCGGGCAAGGCGAACGCCAAGGGCAAGAGCTCCACCAAGACCAAGCCCAAGAGCAAGACGGCGCTCACGTCGCTCGAGACCGACGGCGCCGAATCCCCGGGTGGCGCCCAGTGAGTCATCAAGCAAAGGTGGCAGCCCTACTCTGCTACGACGTCGACGCCCTCTCG
>JAFDCW010000328.1:0-5836 GCA_019312705.1 Deltaproteobacteria bacterium | reverse complement strand
CGCCCGAGGGGACCCGACGCATCGAGGCGCACCTCGAGCGCTGCGCGACCTGCCGGGAAGCCCTCGCGGCAATGCGGGTCTTCGAAACCCTCCGCGACGACGTCGCCGAAGAGCCAGTCCCCAGGCCGGATTGGGCCCGAATGGGGCAGCAGCTCCAGTGGGAGGCGAGGCATGTCGCCGAGGGCATCCGGGATCAACAGCGAGCGCCCTGGGCGATGGGGCTCGCCCTCGCTGCCGTCGTCCTTCTCGGCTTCGGGATCCACGGGCGTGTCGCGTCCGATCCTCCTTCGGTGGGGAACGCCAGCGCGCCCGTTGCAAGAGCCGAGGCGCCGCGGGCGGATTCCACGGCCGAGGTGACGCTGGCGGCCGGCGACGTCACGGTCGATGGAGAAACCGCGGTTCAACCCGGGGCCAGGGTCCCCCGGGGAGGCACGGTCGCGACCGGCGCCCGGTCCGAAGCGCACCTGCGTTTTGCCGCGGGCACGGGGGTCGTCGTGCACGAAGCCTCCGAGATCACTCTTACGGACCTGTCCCTCGGCCGGGTGCGCATCGCGCTCGGCGCGGGCACGGTCGCGAGCGAGGTCGCCACGCTGCGCGCCGGGGACCGCTACGAGGTTGTCGCGGGGCCCTACCGGATGGCCGTCCGGGGGACCCGCTTCTCGGTGAGCCGCGAGGGCGACGGGGTTGCCGTCGTCGTCGACGAAGGCGTCGTCGAGGTCTTCCGCGGAGCCTTCCTCGAAGCGCGGGTTTCGGCACCGTCGCGGTGGCAATCAGGGTTCGAGGTGACCGGCCCCGAGGCCGTGACGCGCCCCGCTGCCGTCAGCGCAGAGGCCGGGTCGTGGCCCACCCTCCAGGTTTCCGTCGGAACGACGGAACGACGAGTGCGCATCGGCGACCAGTTCTACGAGGTCAGCGGAGAGCTGGCGCTTCGCGTGCCCACCGGCCCGATTCGCATCTCCCACTACGGGCCGAGCGGGACGCCGGTCACCTCCATCGTCCAGGTCGGGCCAGCCGGTGCCGTAGCCGAAGGGGCACCGCTCACCGGCGACGCGCCGCGCGTGGCCCAGGGTTACCTCGCCCCGGCCCTCATCGCTCCTCCCGTCCGGGCGGGCATGCGTCGCCTCCAGGGCTGCCACGAGCAAGAGGCCCGACGCGGCGACGCGCCGTCCGGGGTCTTCGCTCTTCGAGTCACCATTGGCCTCATGGGAGACGTCCAGCGGGCCCAGCTCATCCAGCGTGCAGGCAACGCCCCGAGCGCCCTGTTCCGCCGCTGCGTGGTCGACGAAGCTAAGCGCTGGGACTTCCCGCCCCCCACCGGCGGCACGGTGACCTTCGAACAGCCGCTACGCTTCACTACCCGAATGAACTGAAGAAGGACCGTTTGGGCCGCGATACCCGGCCCGATCTGGCCCCGCTCGCTGCGCTGCCTGCTCAGCTACGAAAGGTAGCTTCCGCGGGCTGCTCGCGACCGGAGCCACCTCGCTTGGGTCTCACGACCCGCATTCGCGATCTCGCATCCGCCTAGGCCTCGATGCCCCATGAACCAAGCAGCACCGTTTGGGCCGCTGCCTGCCTGGGCTGCGACATGTAGGTTATTTGGGTACACGCCGTGTGACTCACTACCATTTCAGTGGTGAAGTCATCGGCGGTCATGCGCGGCCTGCGCGTCCTCTCGTGTGCCCTTGCCCTCAGCGGAGGCGCGGCGCTCTCTCTCGAGCTCGACCAGGTGCCCCAGGCACGGGCCGCCAGCGCTGGGCGCGCGTCGTCCGCCGAGCCCCTCGTGCCGCCGCCCCCGGTCACCCGGGCAGCCGAAGGCGGCAGCGCGAGCAGCGCAGCGACCGAAGACATGGGCCCGGTCCCGACCCCCCTCGACTACGACCCGCTGCACGACGACCCGTTCGGCCGCCGCCTCGCCGGGGGCCGGATCCTCACCGGTCAAACCCCACACCGACTGCTGCTTTTCACGTTTGACGACGGCCCCAACCGCCGCACCACGCCGAAGCTCCTCGACCACCTCGACACCTACGGCGTCAAGGGCGTCTTCTTCCTGACGGCGAGTCGCATGCGGGGCGAAACGGCCCGGCAAAGGCTCCAGCAGGATATCGCCCGAGATATCGTAGCCCGGGGCCACGTGGTCGCGAACCACACCCTCGACCACGTGCAGCTCCCGGCCCTCGACGACCGCGGCGTCGCCGAGCAAATTGACGAGAGCCAGCGCATCTTCGAACAGGTCCTCGGAGCCCGGCCCTGGCTCCTCCGGCCCCCCGGGGGCTCGCGGTCACCTCGGGTTGACGGCATGATCACGGCCCGGGGCTACACCACGATGCTCTGGAACCTCGGCTCCGGGGACTTCCAGGTCGAGACCGCGGACGAGGTCTTTCAAGTCTTCACCCGGGTCCTCGAGGTTCGCGAGCGGGACGAGGGAGATCGCGGTGGGATCGTGCTCCTCCATGACATCCACGAGCGGTCGGTCGAAGCGTTCCCCCTGATCATGGACGAAATTCAGCGGCGCAACTGCGCGCTCCTCGACACCGAGGACGAGCTCTACGACGTCGTCGATGACCCATCCCTCTTCTTCGCCGACCGCGACGGCGCCCCCCCGACGGCCGTCGCCGAACCCCTGGTTTTGCCGAGGGCCATCATCGAAGCCCGCCAAGCCCGGGTCCGCGAAGAGACCCGTCAGCGGTGCGAAGCCGAAGCAGCCGAGGGCTGAGAGCGGGCCCGGGGCCAAAAATCGCCAATTCCGGGTCGCCACGGTGACGACTAGAGCGTAGCCTCCCCGCCGAGGACCGTCTTTTGGCCGCTATCGTCACCACTTGCCCCTCCTGCAGCTTCGAAAACCCAAGGGCCTTTCGCGCCTGCGCGAAGTGCGGCGTGGCCCTGTCCACCCCAGGTCGTACGGGGGTCGGGCCCGTTGGCTCACCGACCGTCGTCAGCGCCATGCCGGAGTTCGAAGCAGCGCAGGCCACCGAGATCGACATCTCCTTCTCGAGCGAGGTGACGAGCGAGGGCGATAACATCGAGACGACACTCACCAGCGAAGATATGGAGCCGCCGCTCATCGGCCAGGCCGAAGCATCGGAAGCGATTCGCACCGGGGTCGAGCGCGCGTTCACTGTCGGCTTACCGACGCTGGTGGTGGTCCAGGGAGCGGCCGGCTCGGGGCGCACCCGGATGCTGACGTACGCCGGCGAAATCGCGGCCCGGGTCGCGCCGAACGTGCGCATCCTCTACGCAGCGTGTCGTAAGGACGGCGGCGACGGCCCCTACGCTCCATTCTCGCGGCTGCTCCTCGACCGCTTTGGCGTCACGCCTTCATCCTCGCCGAGCGCGGTTCGTGGGCAGATGAGCACGACGGTCTCCGAGGCCCTCGGCACCAAGGACGCCATCGTCGTCGCCGAGACCGTGCACCTCCTCGGCCACGTCGCCGGCGTGCCCTTCCCCGACTCTCCCTTCCTCGCCCCCCTGCGCGGTAAGCCGACCGAGCTCCGGAGCCGCGTCACGACCGCCATGCGCCGCCTCGTCGAGGGCGACGCGCAGACCCGGCCCGTCCTCGTACTCCTCGACGACATGCACTTCGCCGAAGAAGACGGCTGGGCCCTGCTCTCGGGGATCACCAACGTTGCGGGTCACGTATCCGTCGTGGTCGCCGGGGACGCGCCCATCGCCGACCGCGCCGAACAACTCGACCCCGCCGGCGGCGTCGCCATAGGCCCCCTCGCGCCCCTCAACGAAGACGACGTGGCGGCCATGCTGCACGTGCTGCTCCCGACCCTGATCTCGGTCCCCGAAGAGCTCGCCGGGGGCCTCCTTCATCGCTCGAAGGGCAACCCCGGCGCGGTCCGCGAGTTGACCTTCGCCCTCCTCGAAAGCGGCCTCTTCCAGCCTGCCGAAGACGGCCTCGAGGTCGATCTCGCGCGCCTCGAACAAGGCGAACTCCCGATCACCCTCGACGACGCCATCGAGTCCCGCCTGACCCGCCTCAACGAGTTCGAGCAGGCGACCCTCGAGCGGGCTTCCGTCGTGGGCGAGGTGTTCTGGGACGGCGCTGTTCTGGCCCAGATGCGCGCCGAACGCGGCGTCCCCGGCGACGCCGCGGACCCGATGTCGATTTGGCCCGACGACGAAGACCTCGCCGCCCTCGAGACCGCCCTCGACGGCCTCGTCGAGCGAGGCTTCATCACCAACACCGCATCCGAAGACCTTCCCGGCGCCCGGGAAATGCGCTTCCTGGTCCAGGGCGCACGCACGAAGCTCTACGAGCGCCTCGGTGCCGAGTGCATCGTCCAGCGCCACACCGCCGTCGCGCGTTGGCTCGCGGTCAGCGCCGAGGTCCGCCGCGAGGGCATCGCCGGGCTCATCGCCCCGCACCTCGAAAAGGCCGGCATGGGCCGCCGAGCCGGTCGCGCCTACCTCGAGGCCGCGGGCTACGAGCGCTCGCAGATGCATACCAACACGGCGCTGCGACTCATCGAAAAGGCGCTGCCCCTCCTCGACTCCGCTGACGTCGTCCGCAAGATCGACGCTCTCCACGAACACGGCTCGCTCCTGAGCACGGTCGGGCTCTACGACGACGCGATCCGCGCGTTCACCGAGATGCTGCGCCTCGCCTGGAGCATTGGCGCCCGGGGCAAGGGCGGAGCCGCCCTCAACCGCCTCGGCCGGGTCCGACGCCAGCGCGGTGACAACGAAGCCGCGCGCGCTCTCCTCGACCGGGCTCTGTCGATGTTCCGTACCGCCGGGGACCTGCGCGGTGTCGCGTCGACCCTCGACGACCTCGCCCAAGTCCACCGCTTGGGTTCGGAGAACGACCGGGCAATCCGAGCCGCAACCGAGGCCCTCGAGATCCGTCGCCAGCACGGCGACCGTCGGGGCGAGGCCGTGAGCCTCACCACCCTCGGAGGCATCGAACTCGACCGCGGAAAACTCGACATCGCGGGCCAGGTGTTCGAGCAGGCCCTCGAAATCCGCAAGGCTATTGGCGACCGGGAGGGCGAAAGCCAGACCTACAACGCCCTGGGCATCGTCGCCTACGAACGCGGCGACATCAAAGCGGCCATCGCATCTTGGAAGGAGGCGCTCAGCGCCGCCGAAGAGATGGCCGACGCCCGAGCGCAGTGTTTCCTGCTGAACAACCTCGGCGAAGCATACCTCGAGCTCGGTGACATCGCCGAAGCGAAGGTTGCCCTCGAAGAGGCCCGGGACCACGCGGAAATGCTCGGCGACAAACGGGGCATGGCCGAGGTCGGGAGAAACCTCGGACGCGCTGCCATGCGCGACAACGACGACAACGCCGAAGAGAGCCTGGCCGAGGCCCTCCAAATGGCGAAGGACTACGGTTCCCGCGACGCAATCGCTCTGGTCTACCGCGCCTTCGGTGTGTTCCGGGCCCAGACCCTCTTCGATGCCGATGGCGGGGTCGACAAGCGTGCCGAAGAAGCGTTCCTCGCGAGCATCGACCTCTTCCGAGACATCGGCAGTGAGAAAGAGGCGTCGCGCTCCCTCGCCGAGCTCGGCTACCACCTCATCGAACGCGGAGACATCGAGACGGCCAAGGAGCGCCTGCACGAGGCGCGGGCCATCATGAGGCAGATCGGCCTCCGCGAGCTCGAGCGGGTCGAACGGACCCTCGAAGAAATCGCCTGATGCCCACTCGCCGTTGGGCGAGCCCGAAACGCCTCGCCGTGGGGGCGCTGGCTTTACCGGCCCTGGTGGCCCTCGCCTTCGAGGGCGCCGCGGTGAGCACCGATATCAGGTCCGACTTCGACGCCCACGAGGTCGAACACGTCGGGTCCGAGACTTGCGGCGATTGCCACCACGAACAACGTCGGTCGTT
>JAFDCW010000327.1 GCA_019312705.1 Deltaproteobacteria bacterium | reverse complement strand
CAACGCGAACGCCCGCCGCCGCCGGGGGCGCCGGGGCCGACCCCCGATCGCTGCCATCGCCGCGGGCGGACCGCGTGACGGCCATACGCTCGACGGTAAACCGTCGGTCGCCGTCGTCGCTCGAGCTCGTCAAGAATACACCCATCAGGTCGTCGAGAGCGCTGACGGTTCCGCCGCCGCGTAGCGGCGTGAGCCAGGTCGCGAGGGCCCCGCGGGCGTCGCGGTCGAGGCGCTGGGTCGCGAGGCGCCCGGCCTCCAACGCAACCTCCGCCGCGGTGGGGCGGTCGCCGGCGTCGTGTTTCATGCAGGAGCCGATCAGCGCCGCGATGTCCGGGGACATTTCCGGCGGCTGCTCGTCTGCTTTCGGTGGTGCCCCGGTGATGAGCGCATGCAGGGTCGCGCCGAGGGCGTAGACGTCCGCGCCCGGGCCGACCGAGGCGCCCATGGCTTGCTCCGGGGCCATGTACGAGACCTTGCCCTTCACGATGCCGGTGCTCGTCTTTTCGAAGCGCGTCGCGGCCTTGGCGATGCCGAAGTCGGCGAGCTTCACGTCGCCGTCCCAGCTCAACAGAAGGTTCTGAGGGCTCACGTCGCGGTGCACGATCGAGAGCGGCCTACCGTCGTGGTCTTTCCTGTCGTGGGCATAGGCGAGGGCGTGGGCCACCTCGGACACGATGTGCAGCGCGAGCACGTCGGGCAGCGCGACCCCTTGCTGGCGGCTCTGGGACACGGCGCGGTGGGCGTCTACGCCGTCGACATACTCCATCGCGATGAACTCGGTCTCGTCGACGGACCCGTAATCGAGCACCTGGACGATGTTGCCGTGGTGCAGGTGGCTCGCGATGCGGGCCTCGTCGAGGAACATGCGCTTGGCGCCCTCGAGGTGGGCGAGCTCGGGGAGGATGCGTTTGAGCGCCACCCGCCGCTCGAAGCCCGCGTCGCCCTGGGCGACGGCCTCATACACGTGGGCCATGCCGCCGCTGGCGATGGTGCGGATCAGCCGATAGCGGTTCGGAGTCACGGGGCCCTGTAGGGTCGACCCTACGGGCCAGGCGCACCAGCGGGGACTTTTCCCTACACCTGGGGGTGCATGAAATCACACGAGTTTTTGCCGTGAGAGGCTGGGCACGGGCCTTGCGAAGTACGGGTTCAGGAGGTCGAAGACGACATGACGAATATGCAAACTGGAACGCTTTTCACCCTGACCTGTTTCCTTTTCATCGGTTGCGCCGCCGCAACCGATCCCGCCGAGGAGGGGGCGATCAGCTCGGCCCTCGAAATGGAGAACGGCGGCTACGACATGGAGCCGGCGTTGCCCGCCTTTGGGGAGCCGGAATTGCTCGAATCACTTCAGCTCCTCGAGGCGGACCTGCCCACCGTCGACCCCATGGAGATCGACGGTGAAGTGGTCGCCCTCCGCGCGGCCCCCGACGCCGTGCACGTGCGAGTGGCCATCGCCTGGGGCCAGATCCCCGGCGACCGAGAAGCCGAAGTGCCCCACGACTGGAGCGGCGCCTTCGTCGTCAATCGCGGCGCGATCCTCGCGCGGCGTACGATCCGCTTCGAGGGCCGGACGGACAACCTCCTGCCTCGCCACAACCCCCAGGTCTTGCCGTTCACCTCGGCGACCCTGCCCCACAACGACGGCCTGGTCGTGTCCATCATCGACCCGAACCCCACCGCCGACGAGCCCCTGGTGCTCACCTACATCGCGGACCTCCCGGGGCCCCTCGGCTCCGAGGGCGGGATCCTGCGCGTTCCGGTGGCGAGCCTGCTCGACGGACTGACGGAGCTCTCCTCGGACGCTGATGGCAACCGCATGGTCGCCATCGCCCAGGCACGGCCCGTCGACGTCTGCCAGAACGGCTTCTTGATGGGTCGCTGGCACAGGGTCGAGGATGGGCGCGGGCGCTTCATCGGCCGGGTCGTCTCCGAGGACGGGGAACTCCGAGGACACGTGCGCGGCATCTACGGCGTGCGCCTGGACGAAAGCCGGGTCTTCTTCGGCAAGTACATCAACGCCGCCGGCGAGTTCCGCGGGATCTTCAAGGGCGAGTACGCCGACGGTCACTTCCGGGGTCGTTGGGTCGTTCGCGATGGCGAGGTCGGGGTGCTCGGTGGGCAGTACCGCGAGGGCATCCCCGGTCCCGAGACCGGTGGGCACTTCATGGGGCGCTGGGCCGAGACGAGCTGCAACCTTCGTCTCTGACGGTCAGCGACTCACTCTGTGACGACCCCGCGGTTTCGGCCGCGGGGTTTTCTCGTGCTTGGTCAGGGCATGTACCACGGGCACGCCTCTCCGCACTCGAGGGTCACGAAGATCGCCCCGGCGTTCTCTTCGATCCGCCCGGGGAATGGGCTCAGCCCACAGGCTTCGATCGTCGCCGTCGGCGCCTCGGCGACGCAGTCGCAGGAATGTGACGGGTCGCCCGGGCCAGTCGTGCTCGTGGTGTCGTCAACCGCGAAGAGGGCGATGCAATAGGCTCGGTCGGGGACGACATCGGTGAAGCGCAGGCCGCTGAGGTGGCGGTTGATCAACCCCGTCCTCGGAGGGTGGGACCGCATGCAAGCACACTCCTGGGCCACCACCGGGCACCGCCCGGTCGCGATGCAACTGGCGCACGGGGAGTCGTCGCCGTTTTCGTCGAAGCCGGTGAAGAGGAAGAGCACCGCGTGGTAGTGGTTGACGGTCGCGCCGGTATCGGCGGCCCTCACGCACGAGGCACCTTCGGCGATGACGAGGCTCTGCGTTTCTTCGACCGACTGTGCGGTGCACGCGCCCGAAATGAGCGCGATGAGCGCGATGAGCATCTTGAGCTGCCTAGTTGCCGAATACGATGTCATGGCGGGGATCCGGGGGGGCGACGACGAGGAAGACGATGACGCCAGCAGCGATCGCGGCGCCGACGGTGGCGATCCAGAAGAGCGGATGCCGGTAAAACGGCGTCGACTCGGTCTGACCGCGCCACTCGTTGACGACCGAGCCCACGGCGACCTCGGGGCCCTCGTCATCGGCGACGGACGCTTCGGCGACGATGTGGCCGCTGGCGCGATCGTAGAGCGCCGCGTGGTGACGACCCCGGCGCTCGAACGAGAGGACGACCAGGCGCGCCCCAAAGGCCCTCGATGCGGCGCGCACGAAGAGCGCGTTGTCGGGTGGGACCTGGCGGCCGAGCGCGTGAGCGAGCTGGTTGGTCACGACATCACTCGGTGCCGGGTCGAGGGCGAGTTCGAGGGACGTGCCCTCGCGAATGTCGCGGCGCTCCGTGCGTCGGGCGAATCCCAGCGCTTCGACCACGAATACGTGCTCGCCGGGGGTCAACGACAGCTCGCAGGGCGTCGCTGCGCACCGTCGCCCGCCCCCATCGACCGCGACGGCCGCCCCGGCGGGCCGTGACGCGACCCGGACGGTGACGCGATCGGATTCTGCGATCGCCCGCCGCTCTTCTTCGGCGACGCGCTGCACGTCGGGGCTCACGACCTCGAGGGCCGCGGTCGCCGGGAGCTCTGCGACGGCGACCTCCCGGAGCAGGGCGGCCGCCAGGTCGGCGTCCGCGGCGCCGAGGGCGCAAGCCCCGCCATAGATGCCGACTGCCGCGGCTGCGTCCAGGTGACCGTTCGAGAGCAGCTCCGTGCGGTCCAGGGTGCGGTCGTTGAGCTGCGAAAGGCAGCGCAAGAAGTCCGCGTCCAGATAGAAGCCTCGCAGCGCCTGCACCGCGGCATCGGGCCCCGGGACCGGCGGCGGGTCGGCGGCGGCGATGGCGGCGGGTCGCCACATGGCGCCCCCAGCTTCGCGGGCCGCTGCAAGGGCGACCGCCCCGTCGCCCTCGCCGACTGTCACCACCACGCCCCGAGGCTCCGGCTCGTCTTCGGCGTGAACCACCCCGAGCGGCATCACCGCGGCGAGGACCACCGGCATGGTGAGGGCCGCGAACCCAATTGCCGTGATCTGCGACACGGGCGCTACTTCACTTCGAATGTGGCGTTCGCTTCAAGGTCTAAGTTCTTCGCTGCCAAAGGTGTTGAACCCGAACGTGCCGTTCTGTGACAGGAAGCAGGCTTCGATCCAGTCGGCGGAGCGGACGCCGCTGGAGATGCGGGCCTCGTCTATCTGACCATCGAAGTCGTAGACGTTGCCACCTCGAGCGTAGACACCAATAGAAACATCGGCATTGCTGTCGGGCATGCCACCGTAGGGGCCGAACTCATCAAGATTAAGTGTCTGTGCATCACCATCGATATAGAGCTCTATGCCGGCACTGGTTCCCCTGCCATCATAAGTGGCCACAACGTGTTGCCAGGCTCCCGAAGCCGTAACTGTCGTTTCCTGACCGATATAGTCGGCCTCGGCATCGTAGAGTTCCAAGCCCAGGCGACCGTCGGAATGAAGAAAAAGGTCCCATTCAGCCGCGGCATCCTCCTTCGCAATGATGGCGCCGGCGTTGGTTTCGCCTTTGATCCAGGCAGATACCGAGAAGGCGCTGTCGGAGCCACCGTTGCCGAAACTGAGATCAGGGTGATCGGCGATGCTGACGTAATCACTTGCTCCATCGAAGGTCTGCGCGTCCCGGCCCTCGCCTGCGTAGTAAACATTGTCGCCCCGAGTTCCGTCATGGGCACCGGTTGAGTCGTCGTGGGTAGCGCCGCCCTGCTCCTCCAGGTGCCAGACGCCGGCGTAGTTGGCATCCCACACACCGGCCGGATTCTGCGCGTCCGAGGCCGTGGGGTTGTTGTAATACATCCAGATGAAGTCTGTGCTGGACGAGCCATCAACCTGCGGCGCCCTGACCCAGATGTTCGCGGACTCCGAACCCGGGGTGTCATCCCAGGATTCGATCTCGTGGTTCAGCAGGGTCCCGTCGCCATCGACGAAGCGGACATCCGCTCCGCCGGCCTCGATGTGGGAGAAGTCGACATCGGCGGCGGCGAGAGACACCAGGACCGGGAAGTTGATGAGGTCCTCTGCGCTGTTGGTGTTGTTGAAGGTGATCCTCGTCCGGCTCTGCCAGTCGGTGTGCCACCAATCGGCCGTGCTGCCATCGGCCATGCTGCCATCGGGCGTGCTGCCATCGACCATGCTGCCATCGGGCATGCTGCCATCGGGCATGCTGCCATCGGGCATGCTGCCATCGGGCATGCTGCCATCGGGCATGCTGCCATCGGGCATGCTGCCATCGGCCGTACTGCCATCGGCCGTGCCAACGAGATCGTAGTTGACGCGGCAGGCGCACAGGAGCGTGAGCGCGACCACGACCGCAGCCGCATGGCTCTGGCGAGGAACTCGCATCACACGATCAGGCTGTCGCCAACAATCCGGCATCCGTCTTGAACGTGCCTATGGGCTGCTCGGTCCAGCCGATCGTCCCATCGGGGCAGCACCTCTTATGCAATGGTAGCACCTGGCCCCCATGAAGCTAAGGGGGGCCCGCGAGATCTGACGGAATCCACAACAAATTGACCGGCCCTCGAGGGTGACATTGCGCGCTTCTGGCGTAGGGCGGGTGCACCCTCACGGTCCGTCGCGCCCCAGCCGTGCCGGTTGCACCAAGAACTCGTCCTGGATAGACCAGACGATCACGAGGCCGAGCTTGCCGTCGCGGGTCGCGAGACTGTAGAAGCATGGCGTGTCCTTTTCGGGCGTTGGACAGAAGGGCAGGAGAGGTCTTGGGTGAAGATTGGGTTGCACGGAGGACGCGAGCAATGCCGCTAAGGCCCCGGCTTCACGTCCGAGCCCGGGCCGCAGGTGATGCCGAGGTTGATGATGGCGTTGTCGACGGACCCCGCCAATCCGTTGACGAAGGTCCCCGGCGGGCAGGCCATCCGGTATGCAATGCCGTTGG
>JAFDCW010000326.1 GCA_019312705.1 Deltaproteobacteria bacterium | reverse complement strand
CGAGGTCGTAGCCACCTCGTTCGGCCCGGACGAGACTCTCGGCACCGCCGATGACATCACCGTCCGCGCGAACATGGAGTGGATCTTCGGGGGCGGGCGCTTCTGGGGCGGCGAAGACGACGCCGACGGCCACGCGGCGGCGGGCGGTCCGGCGGCCCGTGATGAAGCCGGTGCCGCTCCCCCGGCGGACCCGTCCGCCGAAGGGGCCGGCGACGGAGGCGGGACGACGGTGCGCTCGGATTTCCGCGAGACCGTCTACGTGAATCCTAACCTCATCACCGACGAGAGCGGCCGGGACGTGGCGCGTCAGCGCCGACGGTTCGACGCGGGACGGTCGCCTCGGCGCAGGCCAGCATCAGTTCCGGACGTTCCAGTCCTTCTTCGTCGACTTCAACATGCCGCCTCGCATGACAGCCGGCGACACCATCGAGGTCCCAGCGGTCATCTACAACTACCTCGATGAGGCCACCTCGGTGACCGTGAGCCTCGACGACGGGAGCTGGTACGCCCTCGAGTCGGCCCGGTCCCAGACCATCCGTCTCGAGCCCAGTGAGGTGCGTGCGGCGACGTTCCGCCTGCGGGTGCTCGAGGCGGGGGAGCACGCGCTCTTGCTGCGCGGCTCCGCCGGCGGCGTAGACGATGCCCTGCTGCGCATCGCCCGCGTCGACCCCGAAGGCGAGCCCGAGGACGAGACCTTCTCGGGCAAGCTCAACGGGACCACGGCTCACTCCTTCACCTTCCCATCGGACACGGTCGCTGGCGGCGCGTTCCTCGACCTGGTGCTCACCCCCGGCTTCGCGGCCGAGGCGACTCAGGGGGTCGAGGCCATGCTCCAGGAGCCCAACGGCTGCTTCGAGCAGACCACCTCTTCGGCCTGGCCCAATACCTTGGTCGCCAACTACCTCGAGATGACGGGACAGATGACCCCGGAGCTCCGCGAGCAAACCATGGGCATGGTGACTCGCGGCTACCAGCGGCTCTTGACCTTCGAGAGTCCGACCGGCGGCTACAACTGGTGGGGCGACGAGGACCCGGGTAACCGCATCCTGTCCGCCATCATGCTCTGGCACCTGAGCGACCTCGAGACGCTCATCGACGTGGACCACGAGGTTCGCGACCGGACCGTCGCCTGGCTCGTCGGTGAGCAGAACGCCGACGGCTCCTGGGATTCGGGCGACGCGCTGCACGCGGGCAACGAGGTCCTCGGGACGAGCCAAGCGCGCACCACCGCCTTCATCGCCTGGGCACTGGCCCACACCGGGTGGGCAAGCGAAGCGGTGGACCGTGCCGCCGGGTGGCTCAGTTCCAATACGCCCGACGAAGCCGACCTCTACGCCAACGCGCTCGTCGCCAATGCCCTGGTGATGGCCGACCCCGGGGGCGCGGCGACTCGGACCATCCTCGGTCGCCTCGACGGCATGCGCGTCGATGCGGGCGACAGCGCCCTCCTCTGGCCCACCGAAGCCCCGTCGTGGACCGGTGCCTCGGGCGACGCGGCGTCTATCGAGACGACAGGCCTCGTGGCCTACGCCTTCATGCAGCACGATTCCCACCCCGGGAACATCGAGGGGGCGATGCGGTTCATCACCTCCAACAAGGACGCCGTAGGCACTTGGTACAATACCCAGGCGACGATGAACGCCCTCCGGGCGCTTTCGGCAGCAGCTTCGCCTCGGGGCTCGGATGCGGTGGGCACGGTCACCGTGACCGTCAACGGCGTGGTCGCCCACGTCATCGACGTGAACGAGACCAACGGCGATCTCCTGCGCAGCTTCGACCTCACGGAGCACGCCGTCATCGGCAGCAATGACGTGCAGGTGACCATGGCCGGCGTCGGAGAGGTCAGCTACCGCGTCACCGGCAGGGCCTACCGTCCGGTGCTTCCCATGTCGACGGGGCCCCTCAGCCTGACCGTCGACTACGATACGACGACCACCACCGTGGGCACGCCGGTGACCGTCACCGCCCGGGCCCGAAACAACGACTCCGTGGTTCGCAACCAGGTGATCGTCCGTGTGGGCCGGGCGCCGGGCTTCACGCCGCGTGCCGCCGACCTCGAGTCGATCGTCGCTCGGGGCGTCGCGTCCCGCTACGAAGTCCGCGAAGATGACGTCACCTTCTACATGATGACTGTCGGGAGCGGCGAGGAGCGGCAGCTCACCTTCTCCATGATCCCATCGTTGGCGGTGGAGGCCGTCGCCCCCGCTTCGACGGTCTACGCCTACTACGAGCCGGAGCTCCAGCAGATGACCGCAGCCCAGGAGTTCGTAGTCACCGCCCGGTGATGAACGAGAGGGCGGCCCCGGCACTGCTCACGGCTGGAGAGCGCCTGATCGCCCAGCGGATGCCCTCTGGCCCCCTCGTGGTGGCCCTGCTCCTGGTCCCCGTGGTCCCGGTCGTCGCCCGTCTGCCCCATGTAGTGGCCTGGATCACAGTTGAACCAAGATCGCACTCTGTGCGTTGCACGTCTTAGCTAGCGCACAGATTGGGTGGCGGGTGTAAACTCGGCCCCGCTGACCCACCATGTATAGCCCCGGCACCATTATCGGCGAGAAGTATCGTCTGGAGGAGCAGATCGGCGAGGGCGGCATGGCGATCGTTTGGCGGGCCATGCACACCACCCTCGAGCGCCCGGTCGCCATCAAGTTCGTCTACCTCGAAGGCCACGACGTCGACAGTCGCCGCGAACGCTTTCTCCGAGAGGCCCAGCTCGCGGCCTCGATCCGTCACCGCTGCATCGTAGACATCATCGACTTCGGTCATACGGACGATGGGCAGCCCTACATGATCATGGAGCTCCTCGAGGGCGAGACGCTCGGCGAGCGCTTCGACCGGAAGCCGACCCTCACCACCGACGAGACGGTCCGCATCTTCGACATGCTGATGGGAGGCCTCGCGGCCATTCACGACAAGGGCATCGTTCATCGCGACCTCAAACCCGAGAATATCTTCCTGACCCAGGACGAAGAAGGCATGCTGCCGAAGCTCACCGACTTCGGCATCTCCCGGATTGCGTCCCGGGCGAGCCAACGGCCCCCGGGAATTAGGCAGAAGCGCGCTATCACGACCCCGGGTCTATTGCTCGGCACCCCGGACTACTTCTCCCCGGAGCAGGCCAAGGGCCTCCCCAGTGTTGATCTGCGCTCGGACGTCTTTTCGGCGGGGGTGCTTCTCTACGAGGCCCTCTCTGGAACCCTGCCGTTTGCGGATCTGACGCTCGCAGGCATGATCGGGAAGATCATCCGGGATGCGCCGACTCCGCTCACCGAATTCGGCATCGACCCGGCCCTCTCCGCGGTCGTCGAGCTCGCGATGGCCAAGGACCCGGCCCAGCGGCCTCAAAATGCCCGTCAGCTGCGAGTGGCGATGCGGGCGGCGACTCGCTTGACCCTCGCCGACCTCAACGACTCTCAGGTGGTCTCGGGCACCGCGCTGGCAAACCTCGTCCCCCTCCTGATCGCGCCGGCGGCCTCCCTGCCCCCGATGATGCCCGAGTCCCCGGCCGTCTCTTCGGGAGCCCGCGTGCTTCCGGCCCGCGCGGCCTTTCCCGAGCAAAGACAGCATTCTTCGACGAGCGATACACTCTCCGGGTCCCCGGCTCCCCGGCCGAAGTGGCTTCTCTGGCTCGGTCTCTTCGCTCTCGTCGCGGTGATTGCGATCGTGGCGGCGTTCGTCTCGACCTAACGCTCAGTCCGTCAAGCCGCGGCGATGCCCCGGGGCTCTTCGCCGTACGCTTCGACGCCGCATTCGGCGATGTCGAGGCCGTCGAACTCGTGCTCCGCCGAGACGCGAATGCCGCCTGGGAGCCGGGCGAGCAGCCACCAGAACGCGGCGCCGGTGACGAAGGCGAAGGCTGCGGCGGCGAGGGCGCCGAGGGCCTGGGTGCCGAGGAGAGTCACGCCGCCGCCGTGGAAGAGGCCTCCTTCGGCGCCGAAGAGACCGACGGCGAGGGTGCCGAAGACGCCGCCCATGCCGTGCACCGGGATGGCGCCGACCGGGTCGTCGATGCGCAGCCGCTCCAGGAGGAAAACGCCTTCGACCGCGATGACGCCACCGATGGCGCCGACGAGGATCGACTCGACGGGGCCGATGACGTGGCATCCGGCGGTGATGGAGACGAGGCCCGCGAGCACCCCGTTGAGGCCCATCGAGAGGTCGAGCATGCCGGTGCGCAGGCGTGTATGGGCGAGGGCGGCGAGGAATCCGCCGGCCGCTGAGAGGTTGGTGACGAGGATGATCGACGCGATGGCCTCGGGGTGGGCGGCGAGCTCGCTGCCGCCGTTGAAGCCGAACCATCCGAGCCAGAGGATGAGCACGCCGAGGGCGGCGAGGGGGAAGTTGTGGGCCGGCATGGGGCGGGAGGTTCCATCTTTGCCGTACTTGCCGAGGCGCGGGCCGATGGCCATCGCCCCGGCGAGGGCGAGGCCGGCGCCGACGACGTGCACGACCGTCGACCCCGCGAAATCCACGAAGCCGAGGTCCGCCAGGAAGCCGCCGCCCCAGACCCAGTGGCCGACGATGGGATAGACCACGGCCGAGGCGAAGGCGGTGAAGACGAAGAAGGTGCCGAGGCGCGCCCGCTCGGCGACGGCACCGCTCACGATCGTCGCCGCCGTCGCCGCGAATACGAGTTGGAAGAAGAGGAAGACGTAGAGCGGCAGTCCGTCCGGGGCCCCCGCCACCGTAGCCGTCGCGGCCGGGGCGAAGCCCGAGAGGCCGATGAAGGCGTTGCCCTCGCCGAACATCAGGCCGAATCCGACGAAGAAGTAGAGCAGTGATGCGATCGAGACGACCGATACGTTCTTCAGCAGCACCATCACAGCGTTCTTCCGTCGACAGAACCCGCTCTCGACGAGGGCGAAGCCCGCGTGCATGAAGAAAACGAGGAAGGCGCTGAGCAGTACCCAGATGCTGTCGATGATCGTCTCGTCCAAGGAAGTCCTCTGCCGTGCGGTTCTCGGGATCATGGGAAGCGGAGGTTTCGTGCATGTTTCGGTTGGGCTAATTCCGGGGTTGCTCCGGTCTCTCGCGGGCGTACTTCTAAGCCATGCGAAACACGATTGGAGCAGCGCTCCTCTTGATCGTCGGCTGCGGCGGCGTGCAGCCAGAACCGACGGCCCCGGCCCCCGAGGTCCTCGCCGAGGCCGAGGCCGACGCGCCGCCGGCCTCGGACCGGATGCAGCAGCACTTCACGGACGTCGGAATCGCCCGGGATGCGGTGATCCAGGGCGACTTGGAAGCGGTCCGGCCGCCCCTCGCGCGCATCGCCGCAGCCGAGTACGGCTTCGATCTGCCGCCAGATTGGCTCCAATGGGTCGAGGAGATGCAGCAATCAGCCGGGGGCTACGCCGACTCGTCGGACCTCCTCGCGGCGGCGAACGCGGTGGCGTCGTTGACCGAGAGCTGTGCCGATTGCCACCGAACCACCCTCGGGGGTCCGGCCAATACCGAGGAGACTGAACCACCGCACAACGAGGACCTCGTGGGGTGGATGACCTCCCACGCCTGGGGCACGGAGCAGCTGTGGATCGGCCTGACCGCGCCCTCCCACGAGGCCTGGGCCCGCGGTGCGGCGGCGATTATCGGTCACGGGTCCGTCTCCGACGCTGAGGGCATGAACGAAGCCCTCGCGCCTCAGCTCGAGGCGGTCCAGGCCCTCGGAGTCCAAGCCCGAAAAGCTGGCCAGGCCGCGGCCCAGGCGGCCGTCTACGCCGAGATCCTGACGAGCTGCGCGGATTGTCATACCGCCCTCGACGGCAGGCGGTAGCGGCGGTCTGCTGTTGCCGGGGATCCGTCCGGCCTTGTAGGGTGCCCATCGTCTCGAACCGAGAGGGAACGATGGGTGACATCAAGATCGACGGGAAGCGTCTTTGGAACAGCCTGATGGAGATGGCGAAGATCGGCGCGACCGACAAGGGCGGCGTATGTCGTCTCGCCCTGACGGACGTCGACAAGGAGGCCCGGGACCTCTTCGTCCGGTGGTGTGAAGAGGCCGGCTGCAAAGTCACGATCGACCAGATGGGCAACATCTTCGGCCGCCGCGAGGGCAAGAACCCGGACTCGTCGCCAGTGATGACCGGCAGCCACATCGACAGCCAACCCACCGGCGGCAAGTATGATGGCATCTACGGGGTATT
>JAFDCW010000325.1 GCA_019312705.1 Deltaproteobacteria bacterium | reverse complement strand
GGTGGCAGGAGGCAGAACGGGGACTCAGGAGCGCCCTTTACGAGCCGCTGCCGGCAGCCCACGCTGCGGTGGTGCAAGTCTTTGGCCCAGCAACTCGCCAGTGGTTCGAAGGGGCCTTCAGCGGGCCCACGGCGGTGCAGCGCGAAGGCTTCCGGGTCATCGAGGCGGGGCAGCACGCGCTACTGACGGCTCCGACGGGCAGCGGGAAGACCCTGGCGGCCTTTCTCTTCAGTTTGGACCGCCTGGGTTCCTTGCCGGAAGACGCCACTCCCGGGATCCGGGTGCTTTACGTCTCGCCCCTCAAGGCCCTCGTCTACGACATCGAGCGCAATCTGAGGGTGCCCCTCGCCGGCATCGAGGCCGCCGCCAAAGAACTCGGCGTGTCGTACCGACCCCCGCGCATCGATGTGCGCACCGGCGATACGAGCCCCCGGGATAGGCGGCGCCAGGCCAAGCACCCGGGGGAAATCCTGGTGACCACGCCGGAGTCGCTCTACCTGATCCTCGGCTCGAAAGCGCGGGAGGTCCTCCGCACCGTCGAACACGTCATCGTCGACGAGGTGCACGCCCTCGCGCCGACGAAGCGAGGCGCTCATCTCGCTCTCTCTCTCGAACGCCTCTCGGCCTGGGCCCACACCGACCCGCAGCGCATCGGGCTGTCGGCGACGGCGCGCCCTACGAGCGAGGTCGCGTGTTTCCTCGGCGGTGACCGACCGGTGACCGTCGTCGATACGAGCGAGCCCCCGCACCTCGACCTCGAGATCGTCGTCCCGGTCGACGACATGACCCGGCCCGAGGCCGGCACTGCGAGCCCGGCCGAGGGTGACGCAAAGGTCCAGCGTGGCATGTGGCCGGTGATCTACCCGGAGCTGATGCGCCTCATCCGCGCGCACCGGACGACGATCCTCTTCGTCAATAGCCGCGGCCTCGCCGAGCGTCTTTCGCAACACCTCAACGAGCTCGCGGCCGCCGAGGGCATCGCCATGCCCTTCGTCCTCGGGCACCACGGCAGCCTCGCCCACGGCAAGCGCCGGGAGATCGAAGAACACCTCAAAGCGGGTCGGGTCCGGGCCATCGTCGCAACCAGTTCGCTCGAGCTCGGCATCGACATGGGCACGGTGGACCTCGTCGTCATGGTCGAGTCCCCCGGCGCCGTCGCCCGAGGCCTCCAGCGCGCCGGGCGCGCCGGCCATGGGGTCGGAGAGGTCAGCGTCGGGCGCATCTTCCCAAAGCACCGGGGCGACCTGCTCGAAGCTGCGGTCGTCACGCGGCTGATGCTCGACGGAGACATCGAGCCCGTAGGCATACCGGAAAACCCATTGGATGTTCTCGCCATGACCTCGGTCGCAAGCTGGCCCCGGGCCGAACTCCAACAGGTCATCCGACGCACCCGCAACTTCCGGCGCCTACCCGAGAGCGCGTTCCTCAGCGTGCTCGACATGCTCAGCGGCCACTACCCCTCGACCGACTTCGCCGACCTCCGGCCGCGCATCCTCTGGGACCGCGAAAACGACGTCTTGACGGCGCGCCGGGGCAGCAAGGCCATGTCCCTCGTCAACGGCGGCACCATCCCCGACCGCGGGCTCTACGCCGTGCATCTCGGCCCCGGAGGTCCGCGCATCGGCGAGCTCGACGAGGAGATGGTGCACGAGACCACCGCCGGTCAGACCTTCATGCTCGGAGCGAGCACCTGGCGGGTCGAAGAGATCACGCGAGACCGAGTGGTCGTGAGCCCGGCCCCGGGGGAGCCCGGCAAACTTCCCTTCTGGCACGGCGAAGGACCCGGTCGGCCCATCGAGCTCGGCCGGGCGGTGGGCGCGTTCATCCGCGAGTCCATGGCGTTGCCGCGGGACGAGGCGGTCTCTCGGCTCGAAGAGAAACACCGCCTGGACCCCCTCGCGGCGAAGAACCTGCTCGCCTACCTCGACGACCAGTACGAGGCGACGGGGACCCTGCCGACGGATCGCCGCATCACCGTCGAACGCTTCCGCGACGAGCTCGGGGACACCCGGGTCTGCATCTTGACGCCCTTCGGTGCGCGAGTACACGCCCCCTGGGCCCTGTCTATCGAGGCGCGCCTCGGCAAGGGGGCCGGCTTCTCCGTGCAGACGATGTGGAGCGACGACGGCATCGTGCTCACCCTCAGCGATGGCGATGTGAACCGCGAGACCTCGGTCCTCGAAGCGCTCATCCCCCACCCGGACGAGGTCGAGGAGCTGCTCTATCAGCAGCTCGGAGAAAGCGCCCTCTTCGCCAGTCAGTTTCGAGAAAACGCCGCCCGGGCCTTGCTGTTGCCACGCCGCAAGCCCGGGGCTCGCACGCCGCTCTGGGCCCAGCGCCTGCGCAGCGCGAAGCTGCTCGCGGTCGCCAAGAGCTATCCCACCTTTCCGATCCTCATGGAGACCTACCGGTCGTGCCTAAAAGACGTCTTTGACGTTCCGGCGCTCACGAGCGTGCTTCAGGGCATCGAAGAACGCTCGATCCACGTCGATCAAGTCGAGACCCGGAGCGCGTCGCCCTTCGCTCGGTCTCTGGTATTCGCCTACGTCGCCACCTACCTCTACGAGGGAGACGCGCCCCTCGCCGAGCGCCGGGCCCAGGCGCTCTCCCTCGACCGGAAGATGCTCCGCGAACTGCTCGGCCAAGAAGAGCTCCGGGAGCTCCTCGACGCCGAGGTAATCGACCGCCTCGAAGAAGAACTCGGCCTGCTCACCGTGGAGCGCCGGGCCCGCAACGTCGATGCGGTGCACGATACGCTGCGCAGCCTCGGTGACCTCACGACCGCCGAGCTTGCGGCGCGCGCCGATGGCGACCCCGGGCCGTGGCTCGAAGTGCTCCGAAGGGAACGCCGCGCCATCGTCGTACACGTCGGCGGGGCGGAGCGGTGGATAGCCGTCGAGGACGCCGCGCTCTACCGGGACGCCCTCGGCGTCGAGCTCCCGGGGGGCGTTCCCGCGGCTTTCCTCGAAGCGAAGCCCGAGCCCATGGAGCAGCTGCTCCGGCGATGGGCCCACAAACATGGCCCCTTTCGCACCCCTGATCTCTCGCAGCGCTATCGCATGCCCGAGGGGCAGGTCGACGCGCTGCTGCGCGGACTCGAAGCCCGCGATGAGATCATCCGCGGCGACTTTCGTCCCGGAGGTCACGGCCCCGAGTGGTGCGACCCTGAAGTCCTCCGGCGCATCAAGCGCCGGACCCTGGCGAAGCTGCGCGACGAGGTCGCGCCGATCCCCCCGGCGGCCCTCGCGCGCTTCCTGCCCCAATGGCACGGCATCGGCGAAGCCAGCATCGGCGACGGCCGCCTCGAAGAGGCGCTGGTTCAGCTCGAAGGGCTGCCCATTTCGTTTCGCGAACTCGAAGAGGTGATTCTCCCGGCGCGTGTCCGCGGCTTCCAACCGCGCATGCTCGACGACCTCGGCGCCGAGGGCTGGGTGTGCTTCATCGGCCGCGGAAGCCTCGGCCCCGAAGACGGCCGCGTCGCCATCTACCGACGCTCCGAGGTGGCACGCCTGGCGGATCCGCCGACCGACCCCGAAGAACTCCAAGACCTCGCAGAACCGCACCGACGTATCCTCGAACACCTGCGCAGCCGCGGCGCATCGTTCTTCAACGAGCTCGAAGTCGCCGCGGAGGCGCCCTCCACGAAGGACGCCCTCGAAGCGGTCTGGGATTTGGTCTGGGCCGGCCTCGTTACTAACGACACCTTCGCGGCCCTACGCGCACTATCGGCGCGGCGCACCAAGCGGCCCTCCCGGGGACGCCGCGCATCGCTCCGCCCAGCCGGCGGCCGCTGGTCCCTCGTCGAGGGGCTGCTCGTCGGCGCACCGACCGAGACCGAGCGAGCCCATGCCCAGGCCCTCACCCTCCTCGGACGTCACGGCATCGTGAGCCGCGAGGTCACCGCCCTCGAGGGCACGGCGGGCGGGTTTCGCACCACCTACCAGGTCCTCCGAGCCCTCGAAGAGGCGGGCAAGGTGCGCCGCGGCTACTTCGTCGAGGGCCTCGGCGGAGCTCAATTTGCGTTTCCCGGGGCGGTCGACCGACTGCGGCGCGCCCGGAAGGACAGCCGAGAACCCCAGGTCACCGTGCTCTCGGCCATCGACCCGGCCAACCCGTACGGATGGCTGCTCCCGTGGCCGCTCACGACGGAGAACCCCGACCACAAGCCTCGGCGCGTCGCCGGCGCGTCGTTGGTCCTCGTCGGCGGCGCCCCGGTCCTCTACCTGAACCGCAGTGGCCAGAAGCTTCGCACCTTCCCCGGCCACGAGGCCGATCTCGGTCGCGCCACCGGGGCGCTGCGCGAGGTCGCCCGGCGCCGTCGGGGCCGGCTCCTGCGCATCGAAGAGATCGACGGCGCCCCAGCGCGCACCTCACCCCACGCCGCGAAACTCAGGGAGCAAGGCTTCACCGCCGACCACCGCGGACTCATCCTCGAAGCGGGGTGAGCCGCCCTCCAGGCGGCGCTTCGGGCTGGAAGAAAAAGACGTCCGCCCTGTCACGCGGCTCGGGGTTCGTGGGTTCTCCCGGTAGAAAGGGATTTCTTCATGGACATGACCCACATCGCCAAGCGCTCTCTCCGGACACTCTGGGGCAGGAAGCATCTCTGGTTCTTCGGTTTCTTCATGGCCGCAGCGGGGGGCGCTAGCGCCGACGGAGCGGGCTCGAGCGCCCATGGCCCCCTGCCCCAGTGGCTCTTGCCCCTGCTCATCGCCTTCGGCGTCGTGGGCCTCGCCGTCCTCGTCATGAATGTGCTCTCCGAAGCCGCGCTCATCCGCGGCGTGCAGAGGGACCAGGACGGCGAGAGCCTCGGCATCGCCGAAGGGTTCCGGGTAGGCGGACGCCACTTCCTCACCGTACTCGTCCTGAAGGGCCTGCTCGCCCTCGGCTTCGCCGGCGCAGGCGTCGTCATCGCCGCGCCGGTAGCCCTCGGCGCCTTCGAGGTCGTACCCATGGTCCCGGCAATCCTGGTCGCGCTCCCCCTCCTCGTCGTGAGCATCCCCGGGGCCTTGACGCTCTACTTTCTCTACGAATACGCACTCCGATTCGCCGTCCTCGAAGGCTTTGGCACCCGGGACGCGATCCGCGCGGCACGGCGTCTTCTCCACGGTCGCCTCGGCGACTCGGTCCGGCTGACGCTGCTCTCCTTCGCAGGGCAGCTCGGCGGTGGTCTCGTCACCGCCGTCGCGGCCCTCCCCGGCGCGGCCCTCGGCCTCGGGGCGTACTTCGCATTTGGACTCGACCTAGGCGCCGTGGTCGGCGCCCTCCTCGTCGCCCCCGCCGTGGTCCTAGTCCAGGGCGCTACCGGGACCTTTCGCTCTTCGGTTTGGACTCTTGGTTTCTTGGGGGCTCGAGGCTGAGGTGTACCTGCTCTTCGCCATCCTGGTGGGCCGGCCGGACCGGGCCCCGGGGCCTGGGGATCTCGCGGAGCCGCGAGAGGCCGAGGTCCAGTCCCTCGTCCGGCGATCCCGGGCGGGCGATACCGAGGCGATGGGCGCGCTCTACGAGAGCTACGCGGAGCGCGTCTATCGAAGCGTGAGGCCCCTCTGTGGCTCCGCCGCGGAAACCGAGGATGTCGTACAGGACACCTTCATGAAGGCATTTGCCTCGCTGCACGGCTACCAGAAGCGGGACAGCCACCGCTTCATCGCCTGGCTTTCGACGATCGCCCTCAACGGAGCCCGGAACCAAAGCGCGCGAGGGCGGCGCCAGCGAGAGCTCAGAGAGCGAGACCGGGCGCGCGAGGTGACCGAAGCTCCGCAGACGCCGGAATCCGCCTTGCTCGGCGCCGAGGCCCGGGGGCGCTTGCTTCGCGCCCTCGAGGCCCTCCCGAAACGCGACAGAGAAGTCCTCAGCCTCCGCTACGGCGCAAGCCTCGAGGCAATTGAAGTCGCGGCGGCATGCGCGTTGAGCGCCGCCAACGTGCGGAAGATATGCGAGCGACAGCGGCGCCGTCTGCTCGCCGAGCTCACGACCGGAGACGCTGAAGACGAAGCAGCGAGTGCCGGGGAGGACGCACGATGAACAACGACGATACACGAGACGACCTTCGGCTCACCCGGGCCTTCAGCGCCCTCGGCCCTTCAGCCCGAGAGTTGGAGCGCATGCGCGGGGTGATCCTCGCGGCCTACGCCGCCCTCCCGCCGCTCACCGAAGAGTGGCTGACGATGCTGCGAGCTCGGCCGGTGGCCAATGCCATCTATACCTTCGCTGCAGCCGCGGTTCTGGTGCTGGGCGCATTGCTCAGCGCGGTGCCCTGGACCGCATTGTCGGAGCTCTGACGCTGCGACGTGCGCGCGGAAGGGGGTGCGCACCCATTCACCTCGACGCTGTCCGAAGACATGGGCTCAGCCAGCGTCCAGCCAGCGCCCGAGTTCGCCCAAGGTCTCGACGCGCACGTCACCGTCGATGCCGCGGCCGATGAAGAAGACCCCCGCCGCGTTTGCCGCGCCTCGGTCGGTCGCCGAATCACCGACGTAGACGGCCCTCGCGGCACTGCCCCCGATTTTCGACAGCGCGAGGTGCACCAAGCCCGGGTCCGGCTTCTCCGGGCCATCGGTCGAGGTCACGGCGGCGTCGAGCAAGGACGCGAGGCCCTTCGCGGCGAGCACGGCTTCCGCGGCACGACGCGGGGCGTTGGTGACGAGGGCCGTGCGAATCTCTCTTGCGCGCAGAGCCTCGAGGAGGGTGATGGCACCCTCGAGGAGTTCGGCCCTCGCTGCGGCTCCAGGATAGAGTTCGTCGTAGGCCCCGCCGACCTCGTCGATGGAGGCCGTCGGAAAGAAGGTGCGCTGGTCGGCGACGATTCCCTGGCCGAAGGTGGGACTGAAGCGCTCCCAACTGATGGTTGGCGCGCCGAATCGCTCTGCCGTCAGGCAGAGGGTCTCGAACCACGCGCGCTCGGAGTCGACCAAGACCCCGTCGAGGTCGAAGAGCACAGAGCGAATATCGCTTGGTCGGGGACGCGCCATGGCGGACGTGTAGCACGGAGCTCCGTGCGCTCACCGCGACCGCCGCCTTCAGCCGAAGATGTTCTCGCGGGCCGAGTCGCTGATCGCCCGCACGGCTGGGTGCTTGATTCTGCGCTCCACGGTGATCGCGTAGAAGCGCTCGACGACGTGGTCGGTCCGGCCGACGACGCGCACCCCGTACTGGTCGATGATCTCGTGCTCGATGGCCGAAGGGCCGGCGAA
>JAFDCW010000324.1 GCA_019312705.1 Deltaproteobacteria bacterium | reverse complement strand
TTCGTGGTGAACCCACAGACCGGGGAAGTCCTGGCGAGTCCGACGCGCCTCGCGGCGGACGCCGAACGCTTCAGCACCTGGCGCTGCACCATGGGCTCCAACAGCGGCTTGATGAATGACGTGATGCGAGACGCCATGCACTCGCTCCTCGAAGAGGTCGCCCGAGATCGGGTCGACGGCTATCCCAACCGCTTCGCCGTAGATGACGTCGCTAGGTTCGTCGTCGACGCGCCCGACGTGCACCAAAACGGCGCCCTCATTCGCGGCCTCGGCTGGCATCACCCGCTGCCCGTAGGCTGGCGCTTCAGCGCGTCCGCCGGCCCATCCGGCGGCGCGGTGAGCCCGAACGGCACCGAGCTCTTCGCCAAGACCCAGTGGTGCGTCGGCACCACCGCCCTGTGCGCGGGCATCTACGCGAACCTCCTCCGCTCCGAGGGTGCCGACCTCGTCGACCGCTACGACGTCGAATACCAAGGAGAGACGGCATCCGAGTTCGAGCTGCGCACTCCCGACGGAGGCCGCGTCTACGCTCGAGTCATCGGCGCCGAAGGCGTGACCCTGACGCTCTTCTGCCAAGCCCCCGCAAACGTCCCCGAGCACGACCTCGGCGCCTGCCAGCAGGCCTTCGAAGGCGCCCGCCTCGAAACGACGGTGCGGCGCGATTGAGGCTCGCGGCACCCACCACGACAAAGCGTCCAGGCATGCCTTGCCACACCCAACACCGTGAGCTAGTTTTTACATGGCACAGCATGGTTTCCCATGCACCGATTTCGATCATCCCCGAGGACGCCATGAGCAGCAGCAACGCGCAGGTCTCCGCCACCATCTCGACCACGACCAAGGAGAAGCTCGATCGCTTCACCGAAGAGCTCGGGCTCAAGAAGAACTTCGTCGTGGAGCAGGCGCTGCTGCTCTTCATGGAGTCACGCCGGGAGCTTCCGGACGAGGCGTTCATCCCGGCCCGGATCGTCCTCGAAGACGACGCCTTCGAGCGTCTCGCCACGCACCTCGAAGCGCCGCGTGCCCCGACGCCGGCACTCCGGGAGCTGATGCATGACGCGGACGATTGAGATCCGGCCCCTCGTCCCCGCCGACGATCGCTCTGGTTTCTCCTGCGGAGAGCCGCCCCTCGACCGCTTCTTCCAACACTACGCGGGACAAAACCAGTTCAAGCTCAGGCTCTCGGTCACGTATGTAGCTGTCGAAGACGCAGAGATCGTAGGGTTCGCGACGGTCGCCGTAGGCAGTATCGAAAAGCAGGCGCTGCCCAGCAAGAACCTCCGGCAGCGGCTACCCGCCTATCCGCTCCCTATCCTGCGCCTCGCTCGCCTCGGGGTGGCTCAATCGTCCCAAGGAAGCGGAGTGGGTTACCGGCTCCTGCGCCATGTGCTCGAACTGGCGTTGGCGCAGCGCGACACCCTCGGCTGCGTAGGCGTGGTGACCGACGCAAAGCCGGACGCAGCCGCGTTCTACGACAAGCTCGGGTTCATGGCCCTCGAAGGAATTCGCCGAGGACGGCTCCACGGAGGCCCGACACCGATGTTCCTCGACATACGCACCCTGGCGAAGGCGCTGGAGGGCTAGGGCGTCACGCGATGGACCGCGAGGCCCCGCCCTCTGACGATCCGCCGCAGACGCTGTACAGTATTCGCCGTGAGGCACGCTGCACCCAACCGGCCCGCTCGTATCGCATTGGCCTCGACGGCCCTCAGCCTACTCGCCGTCGTCGCGGTCACGGCGGCGGTGGCCCAATCGCCCCGGAGACTCGAGCGTTCACCAGCCAATACGGCGGCCGGTGCGCCGAGCCCCGACGAGCCAGCGGGCACCCCAGCACAGTACACGCCGCCTCAGGACCAGGGCTTCCCCTTGGCGAAGCTGAGGTCGAAGCTGACGACTCGCTTCCGGCGTGACATGACCAGCGGGCCCGCGCCGACGCCCCCGCCCCGGCTCTTCCGCCTCGAACGCTACCCCGCGCCCCTCGGCACAAACGCCGCCTACGTCACGCCGCCGACGGGGGGGGAGCCAAAGCCCGCGATGGTGTGGATTCACGGTGGGTTCGATTGGAGCATCGGCTCCTCGGCGTGGGCCTTGAGCCCGCGCGAGAACAACCAATCGGCGTCGGCCTTCCGCGCGCCGGGCATGGTGTTGATGCTGCCCTCGCTGCGCGGCACCAACGACAACCCGGGACAGAGCGAGTGTTTCCTCGGAGAGGTCGACGACATCATCGCGGCTGGTGAGTATCTGCGGGGCAGACCCGACGTCGACCCCGAACGAATCTACCTCGGCGGCCACAGTACGGGGGGCACCTTGGCCCTGCTGACCGCGGCAAGCACCGCGCGCTTTCGTGCAGTGTTCGCTTTCGGCGCCGGCGCGGACCCAGGGTACTACGGAGAGGACGGTTGCCTGCCGGAAAGCACCCGTGGCCCCGAACGTCGAGCCCGAGCTCCGATCCATTTTCTGAGTCAGATCCGAACGCCGACCTTCGTGATCGAAGGTGCCGACGTCGCGTGGGTCGCGGACTATCGAGACATGCGGCGAACCCGTCGGTCGGCCCCGGTCGAGTTCTTGATCGTGCCCGACGCCGACCATTTCACCGTACTCGGGCCGGGGTCCGAGGTCGTCGCGCGCGCCATCCGTGAGACCTCGACGGCCTCCCCAGGGGTGCAGATCACTACCGAGATGATAACTCAGCGCATGCACCTCTGAGCGCCCGAGCAACGAGTCGCTTCGTATGGCGCCGTGCAATACGCATCAAACGTTCCCCCCGAGACGTGCGCCCTGCACTCGCCGCTGATATCCTGAAACTCGTGCTTCGCTTGCTGCCCCTGCTCCTCCCTTGTCTGCTCGCCCTCGCTTGCGAGCAACCGAGGGGTCTGACCTGGATGATCAACTCCGCCTCGGACGTCGAATCCGGGCGCATCGCGCGCGTCGTGGCTCGGGTCCGGGCCGATGGTTGTGCCGGGGATCGGCTCCTCTATGACGAGCACGTATCCGCCAACACGGCGACGGTGCCGGTCTTGGCGCCGGGCCTCTACGGGTTCGAGGCCGTCGCCCTCGACGCAAGTTGCACGCCGGTCGCGTCGACCTGCGTCAACTTGCAGCTGCCCCTCGACGACGGGGAGACGATCGAGCTCGTCCTCGAGGCGGAGACCGGCACGCCCTGGTGCACCGCCGATCAATGCCGTGACGGGCAATGCGCGGCGGCCGACGCGGGCATGGACTCGGGCTCACCCCGGTGCACGAACACTCGCGACTGCCCTGCGCCACCCTACCCCTGCGCCGCCTACGAGTGCATCGCCGGGGCTTGTTCGGTGCAAATAGACGATTCGATGTGCCCCGGCGAGTGCGTGGCGGGGGTCGGCTGCCCAGGAGACGCCGACGTCGGCGTGGCGGACTCCCGGGTCGACTCGAGCATGCCTACGGACACCGGCCTAGACACCGGCCTAGACACCGGCGTGGACACCGGGGTCGATGGGGATGGCGACGGCTATACGCGCGACGTCGACTGTGACGACGGCGACCGAGATATCCATCCCGGCGCCACCGAGCGGTGCGACGGCGCCGACAATGACTGCGACGGATCTCGGGACGAGGGCGGGGCCTGCCCCTGCCCGGTGCAGACGCACGCAGGGCACACCTACTTCTTCTGCGTCGCGACGGTGACCTGGGATGACGCTCGGGCGGCCTGCCGAGCCCAGCCCAACTACGACCTCGCCATCCTCGATGGCTGCGGCACGGCCGAACCCAATTGGGTGCAACGCGAGGCGTCCGGACAGACTGTGTGGGTCGGCGGCCGGCACGCCGCGGGCGGCAACTGGGAGTGGCTCGACGGCTCGCGAATCCAGTCCATGACCTGCACCGATTGGGAAACAGGCCGGCCGACATTTGACGACGGAGATGACTTCGACTTGGGGCTGCTCGTCAGCGCCGGCGGCTGGCGCGACGCGCTCTACGGTTTCCCCGACTACGGCTACGTCTGCGAAGCCGACTGAGCGCGTTGAGGCTGGCGGCTCAATAGCGCCGCGGATAGGCGGCCATCGTTTCGGTCTGCAATCGTCCCCCGCGAACCAGTAGGATCTTCTCGAACTGAAAGAGCGCGTCGCTTTGACGCGGGTGGTAGTAGATCCAGTCCCCCGGATTGATCGGAGTGTCGGCCGGCGCCGTGACGAGACCTTGATTGGGCACCATCGAGTGGTCGGTCGCATCCGAGACGAGGGGCGCGGGCTGGATGTCCGGGGGGTGCGTGAAGTACGCGGGCCACCCGCCGCCGCCGATCGTCAGGCCCTGTCGCCCTTCGAAGGCCCCCGCGCTCCCAGCCGCCGTGAAGAACGGCAATCGAGGCTCCGGGTACACCCGGAAGACGGGCGTAGCGATGAAGATTGCGGGCTGAAGCTCCGAGATGACGTGGTCCGGGTAGCTGCCCGGCCGAAGCACACCACCACCGGCCGCAACATCGTTGACCGGGGTGCCGCCGGCCGAATACATCGGGTAGCTCGATGAGCCACCGCTGTTGAATACCAGGGTCGGGCTGGCCAGCGCCTCAAACTCCGGGCCATTGAAGATGTCGACGAAGGATTGATAGATCTCCGTCGCGGCCGACCAAGCCATGTACATCCCGTCGACGGTGCCCCCCGGGGAGAACGCGATGTGCCCGTCGTAGCCTAAGAAGCCGGCGAACTCGACGACGGTCGAGCTGAGAAAGACGCGCAGCATTGGCGCCAGCTCGGACGGGTCATTCAAACCGCTTCGACGGAGGCCGACATCGAGTTCGATGGCCAGCTTGAGCGTGACTCCGAGGCTTCCGGCGAGAGCCGTCAGCTCGTCGAGGCGCGTCGGGGTGTCGGCGAGGAAGGTCACCCGGCGGGCGATCGCGGCGAGATCGGTGCCGGCGGGCAGTCCGTCGAAGAAGCCGGCCACCGCGCTGGTGAGGTGCGACTTGCCGATGAGCACCTCGGCGTTGGGCAGCCGGTCGAGGAGCGGGGCCAGGAAGGGCAGGTGCAGCACCATGAACTTGTCGCTGCCGCTCCTCTCGGAGACGTACGAAAGCAGGTCCAGCGAGGGCAAGGATTTCTCGACGATGCGATAGCCATCGTCCGGGGTCTCGCGGACGATGGCGTCGATGTTCGCATCGACTCGGTCCATGTCGATGAAGACGACCGGAGTACCGATGCTCGCCGCGTCGAGGTCGCGGGACACCTGGGCGAAGTAGTCGGCTTCGGGGTAATCGAGGTCCGGGGGCGGGGAGGCGATGGGCGGCTCGCACAGCGCGCCGTCCGGCCGAGGCGGCTCGGGGTCTCCGGTACTGCAGCCGACGAGGCAGGCGGCCGACCCGGCGGCCACGGATTTCAGAAAGCTACGACGATGTACACTCATGTGCCTGGCCTCCAGCCTAGAGGGACCGGCTGAGATTCAGCTGGGTCAGCGACGCGTCGGCGCCGGCGATCGCTTGCACGATGGTGATGTCGAAGCTGTCGCCGGCGAGCGCGTAGGCCTTGGTCTGAGGCACCGGGAAGCAGACTCCGGCGCCGCCAAACCCCTCCATGTAGACGCACTGTGATCCGTCCTCGGCGACATCGGCCGTATTTCCGGAGGTCGGGTCGATGGCGAAGCCGGTGACCGTGAGAGTGAGGTCGGGGCCGTTGTCGACGTAGGTTCCTTGGACGACGATGCTATCGGTCAGCCCCTCGGTCTCGAGGTTTAGGTTCAGGTCGAAGGTCGCCGGCGCGACGTCGGCGTCCAATATCAGGGTCGCATCGACGTTGAGAATTCCGCCGCCGAGGTGAGCCGGCATGCGCGTCGTCGCGTCGGGATCGGTCCACGCCCCCCCCATGGCGTCCGCGCCGGTGCAGGCCGACGTCGTGAGAGCAAA
>JAFDCW010000323.1 GCA_019312705.1 Deltaproteobacteria bacterium | reverse complement strand
CCTTCGCCTGGAACACGGGCGGGACGGACGAGAAGAACGGCGACGGCGAGACCTTCCCCGACGGCGTCATCGACGGAAACGACAACATCTACCACTTCAACCACATGTTCAGCCTAGGCATCACCATCTACCTGCCGACGGAAGCCGGCATCGGCGAATAGCCCCCCGGTCGGGCCGCGAGGCCGAATGTTGAAGCGCCCTTGTCCTGACGGACGGGGGCGTTTTCAATTTTGAGGGCGATGACGGCGTGATGGAACACGGTTTAGCGCGATGACGGCGCGGGCGGGGGTGCCTCCAGCGGAAGTCAAAGCGTCCGGCCCCCGAGCAAGACCCGGTAACCCCGACATCACTCCCGCTACGCACAGCGCCAACTCCGCTCACCGCGTCACAAAGCCCCTGGAGCTGGAGGCACCCCCGCCCACGCCGTCATCGCGCTCAACTAGAGAGAGCTACTGCGGTGCTTCTAGAACAGCCTTCGTGAACGCTGCCCAGCGCTGCGCCGCTTCGATTTCGCGGTCCGCGTGATTGGCCATCAAGCGATGGTGCGATTGCGGCTCTTCGGGGCCGTCGGGGTCCGGGATCGAGAGCCAGATTTCGTGGGCCTTGCGGCGGTGGGCGACCTCGTAGTGGCGCCCGATGATGACCGTCGCCGCCGTATCCACCGGCGTGAAGAACGAGGAGAGGTCGAGGGGGATGTGCTGGCCGACCCGGGTGAGCTCGATTCGGGTGAGGAACGAATAGCGACGAAGGTCGCCGACACTCCGATACGGAAGCACCTCCCCGCGGTCGAAATCGACACCATTCTTGCGGGCGTCGATGACGATCTCCCGGCGCAGGTCATTGTCGCCGACGTCGAGGACCACCTCACGGACGGGTTCTTCGACGCGCATGCGGTCGAGGCCCCGGAGCTTGCCGGCGGCGCCGGTCAGCCCGGCGATGGCGTAGCGCCAGCGAAAGCGCTCCGGCTCTCGTTGCCTTACCACCCGCACGGCGCTTCGCATTTCGCCGCGCCGCTGGAAGAAGTTCACCGCATCGGTGACTCGCGCACCCTTCTTCGTCATGAAGACGTTTTCCGCCGGTTTTCGATTGGGGTCAAAAAACCCACAAGCCCGCTACGCCGCCTCGGCGGGTGACGCCGTCAGATCATGTACGGGTAGCTGATCTCCAAGCTCTCCCGGGTGAAGGATCCGAAGCTGGCCCCTTCGATGACCGCGGTCACACACTCGAGTTCGTCGATCGAGAGCTGGTCCTCTTCGGCGACGGTCGCCCCTGAGACGGTGCCCCCGTCCCCGGCGACGCTGAGGCTGAAGGTCAGGCGGCCCGAAAACCCAGGAACGCACTGACCGATTCCCCGGGAGAGGGGACGCATCACAGCGATGATCTGCTCGCGACTCGGCGTCTCCGGGAGGGCCTCCGGGGCGTGGGTCGGGTCCCCGACCTGAGCTGGCGGTGCCGCCGCAGGCTGGGCCGAGGCCGCCAGCGGCGCGGCCCCGAGGGCCGCAAGGCCCTGCTGGGCCGAGCGGTTGTCGGGGTCGAGCTGGACGGCCCGGCGAAGCGACGCGATGGCCGCCTGGTGGTCGTCACTGCGCGCCTGGGCCCGGGCTAGGGCACTCCAGAACCCCGAGCTGTTCGGAGAAATGCGCACGGCATTTTGGTAGGCCGAGACGGCCCCCGCCGTGTCCCCCATCTGGAGCCGGGCGGCGCCGAGGCCGGAGAATGCACCGGGATGATTGGGCTCGGCCCGGGTCGCCTGCTCGTAGGCAGCCGCCGCCTGGGGGAAGCGCCCCCCCCGGAAATGCTCACGCCCCTGAGACCGCGAAAGCGACGCTTGCTGGGCCGGGGAGACGCTGCGGTTCTGCTGCGTCTGCTGGCGGTTCGCCCGCGCGCCGATGCGCGACAGACCCTGGCTGGCGATGAAGTTGTTGGGCTGGATGGCGAGGGCCGCCTGGTACTCCGCCGCCGCGCCCTCGGCATCGCCACTCGCAGCGAGGGCCTCCCCGAGGAACGCCCGGTAGTTCGGATTGCCCGGCTCGAGCTGCACGGCCTGGCGATAGGCGGTGACGGCGCCGCGAGGGTTGCGCATTCGGAAGAGGGACGAGCCGAGGCCCGAGAGCGCGCCGGTGTTCGTCGGGTCCATCGTGGTGACGCGCCCGTAGGCGGACGCCGCCTCCCGAAAGCGCCCAGCCCGAAAATGCACTCGGCCCTGGTCGAGGAGCTCCGACGCCGTCGGCGCGGCCCGGCGAGGGGGGGGCGGAGCGGGGGCCGGCCGAGCCGTCGCTTCACGGGCCATCTGCTCCGGCGCGCCCCAGGTCAGGAAGGCCTCCGCCGCGGCGGGGCTCATCTCGAAGAAGAGCGCCGTCCTCTGGGCCGCAGCAGCCGGCGCACTCCCGCGCACGAGGACGCCGGCGATGCACCGGGCCATGCCCTCAGTCGGGCCCACGTGCCAGGCGCGAACCTGAGCCTCCCGGGCATTGAGCGCTCCGGGACACGACTCGAGCAGCCGCAGGAGCCCGCGCCCCCGTCGATCCCGGGTCAGGATACGCGGCACCCCGAGCATCACGGCGCCCAACTTGGTTGCGACCTCCCGGGCGTGGCGACGGCTCACGCTGGCGTCCCGGAGGGCGGTCTCGAAGGCCCTGCCGTCGTCCGGCGCGGAGTAGGGAAGCGCCGAACGGTTGCGGGAGGCCGCTCCGATCAAGGCATCACACTCGGTGATCGACACCTCGAGGTCGGTCGCACAAAGCACCGACGCGTTGGGCCGGGGGCGGAAGAGTGCCTCGAGGAGCTCTTCGTCGAGGCCCCGGCCCATGCGCGCCAGGACCTGCCGGAGGCGCTGCTCGTACTCTTCGTGATCGGCGCCCGGGCCATCGAGGATCGCACGCCCGATCGCGGTTCGCGTGCGGTCATAGCCGTCCCCGCCGGCACGGGCGTTGTCCCGGAGGGCCCTGGAGATCGTGCGCACCAATTGCCGAGCGTCGCGGTTGGGCATCCGGCCGAACTCGACCAGGCGCTCGGCGACGGCGCGGTCCTGAGCCGATGCCGGCGCAGCGCCCGAGAAGAGTGGGGAAAGCAAGGCACAGCAAAGCAGGCCAGCGAGGGAGATGTACTTGAGTCCGTGCATGACGCGTATTCCGTGTGCCGCATTATACGAAGCGGCCCTGGGCGATATTCTGGGTGTTGGGGTGTAAAATCAACGCTGCATGCCGGCCAGGAGGCTGGCCAAGAGGTCTGTCCGCACCCCATAGGCGCCAGCCGAGACACCTACGACGCGCCCCGAGGCATCGAAGATGGGACTCCCCCGGGTCCCGGGGGACGGGGGCAATCCGTGCCGCAAAAGCTGCGACGTCGGAAAAGGGGCCGCTGCGCCGTCAAAGGCGGTGAGCGCAGTCAAGGTCCCGGGGGCGAGGTCGGCGATCGGAACCGCCACGTCGGCGAGCCCCGCCGGGAAGCCGAAGATGAAGATGGGGTCGCCCGCCGCCATGGCGCCGAGCTCGGTCATCGACGCGACGGGCGTTTGAACGGTGGTCACCGCCGCCAGGTGCACGATGCCGACATCCGCCGAGGGCTCTGGACCTGGGACGAAGCTCGGGTGATACCCCATGCGCACGATCGGGAGACGCCGTCCGCCGCCGCCGTTTGGTATCGCAAAGTGCGACGCCCGGCCCTCGCGGCCGGCCTCGATTTCGAGCACACAGGCCGCGCTCGTGGCGAGCAGATCGGGGCGCACGGCGAAAGCGACGCAGATCCCCCGGTCTACGCCTTCGCGTTCTTCGACGAGCACGTACATCGCGGCGGCGCTCTGGGCGGTGATGGCGATGCGGGCCGCTTCGAGGTTGACGGCGGGGGCATCGACGACGGTGGCCGGGCCGTCCTCGGCGGCGGGCAGCAGGTACCAAATGAAGACGCCGGCGCCGGCCATGACGAGGCCCAGGAGGAGCATGAGGAGGGCCACGGCCCACTTGAGTGCCCCCGACGAGGACGCGGGGCCGGGGGTAGGGGCGGCAGCAGACGCGGCGATGGCGCGTATTTCCTCGGTCGACCGACCGGGTCGACTCTGGTCGGCCTGCTGGGCGAGGGCCGCGTCGATCATCAGCCCGACCGTATGCTGGCCGTATTGCTTGGGGCCGGACTGGGGTGGCGCCATTGGAGCCGAGAGAGCCGCCGCCGGCCCAACCCCCCCCACGATCGGCGTCGGGGGCCCGTGGGAATTCTTTCCGTCGACTCGCGTCGGGGGGTCCAACGACGACACCGGCATCACAGCAGCCGCGACGGGGACCGGGGTCGCCATCGCGGCCACCGTTGCGGCGCTGCCGTCGACGGCGCCGAGGCCCCGCGGAACGGGCGTCACCAAGGCTTGCACGCCGGACCCGGGGGCGGGCGTCATGGGTCCGGTGATCTGCCCCGGCGAAGCGACGCCGTCACGCACGCCGAGGATTTCGACCTTGAGCCGCGGCCCCCCCATGCCGAACTCCAGCTCATCCCCCGACGACAGCACCGCGCGCTGCACCTTCTGGCCGTTGAGCCAGGTACCGTTGCGCGACTCGCCATCGATGACGTGCCATCCGTCGGCGAGGCGACGCACGTCAGCGTGGTGCCCGGATGCATCGAGGTCTGCCTCGGCGTCGAAGGCCACGTCGCAGTCGGGCATTCGCCCAAAGGAGATGTGGTCTTTGTCGAGTTCGACGACGCGACCCGCGTGCGCTCCGAAAGTTTGACTGAACCGGATCATAGAGCCGGCCCCCAACTCAGAAGGGGTTACTCGGTATGGTGCTGGCCGCCTCCATCGAGGCTGCCCCGGTGCCTTCATCGGCGTTCATCGTCGCGGCTCCCGCGGAGTCGTCGGTCGGCCGGGGGGTACGCCTCATCATCGTGGAGCTTTCCCCATCGGTCGACCCGCCGGCCCCTTCGCGACGCACACGGCGCATCGTGGGAACTGGCTCGTCGTCGTCGTCACCGTCGTCCGCGTCGTCTCCGTCGTCTCCGTCGTCTCCGTCGTCCCCGTCGTCCCGGTCGTCCCCAGTCGCGGTCTGTGCGCCTCGGTCTTCGGGTGCGACCCGACGTTCCCTCGGGTCGTCCCCAGCTTCGGGGCCATCGGCCGAGTCGTCCGGCATGACGGTCGCCCCGGCCGGAAGGCTGAGTTCGAGCAAGACAGGCTCCCCCTCGGCAACCGTGACCATCTCTTCGGCGACGACGTCATCGCCGCTCATGGCCTCGAACCGGTAGGCGCCCGGAGGGAGCATGAGCAAGAGTTCGTCGCCCTCGGCGATTTCGTCGTGCAGCTCGCCATCGATGTAGAGCTCGCCGTCGATGTCGGTCGTGATGCGCACTTCGACATCGTCCATGACATCAGGGACGATTTGTTCGACGTCCGGCGTAGGGAAGATCTCGTCGATGGCGCCCGGCTCACCGTGCAAATCCCCCTCCGGCCCTCGGCCCCGGCCTTCGTCATCTCGGCCCGCCATGGCGAAGACGGCGACGAGCACCGCGAAGACGACCAAGGCTGCCACGATCAGGCCCCAGCTCGCACCCTCACGGGCCGGCGCCGGCCGGAGGTCGCGGTGACTGCTGGTGGGCGTGTCGTCGGACCGGTCCTTGACGTCGGCCCCAGGCTTCCGACCGCCCGACTTCATGCTGGGCTCCCGGGGCAGGAGAGACTCGCGCTCCTCCTCGAGCCCCGGGGGAAGCGGGTATTGCGCGTAGACCGCGTTTTGCCCGGCGGTGGGCTCAGCGAGGTCATTCCCGTCGAAGTCGGCGAGGACGACGGTGATGTTGTCGTGACCTCCCCCGGCATTGGCCATTTCGATGAGCTTGAAAGCACACTCCGGGAGATCCGGCGTCGCAACCATGACCTCCTGGAGCATGTCCTGGTGGACGAGC
>JAFDCW010000322.1 GCA_019312705.1 Deltaproteobacteria bacterium | reverse complement strand
CGTCAGGGATGGCCTCGGCGATGCGGTCGATGGGCCCCGTCCCCGCGCGCCCGACGGTCTCCTGCACGTTCGTGAGGGTGCCGGACATGGAGCCTGTCGTATCGGTGAGAAAGAAGATGTCGGCGACGCGGATGCTCGTGCCGAAGTCGAGATCTCTCTCCTGGGGCGGCTCACCGTAGGGAAGGATCACGTAGAAATGCTCGGCGGGGATGTCGCACCCGGCGCTGGTGGCGCAGCCGCAATCCCGACCCGTCGAGCCGTCGGGGCAGTTCACCGTTTCGTAGGCCCATTCGGCGAGGTCTCCGAGGCCATCATCGTCCGAGTCGACGTTGCAGGGGTCCGTGCCGATGGCGACTTCGTCACCGTCCGAGAGCCCATCGTTGTCCGAGTCCGCGTCCACGTAGTCGGCGTAGACATCCCCGCCAAGCTCGCCCGTGAGAACGTCGATCTCGTTTTCACAGACATGGGGGGGGGTCGAGAGCTCGCCGTCCCCCGCTTCGATGGCGTCAGGGATCGTGTCGCCGTCGGAGTCGGTGTCGAGGAAGCTCGGGATACCGTCGCCATCGGGGTCCTGAATGCCTTCGTGGCGGTCGAGGATCGAATCTCCATCGGAGTCCTCGTCGCGGGTATTGGGGATGCCGTCACCGTCGGCGTCCGCAGGGGTCTCGCCGTCGCCGACCTCTACGGTGTTGGGGATGCCGTCGCCGTCGACGTCGAGGTCGCGGGCGTCGTCAATCCCGTCCATGTCGAGGTCGAGCCCCGCCTGCTCGATATCCGGCACGCCGTCACCGTTGCCGTCGGTGTCGAGGAAGTCGGGGGTGCCGTCTCCATCGGAGTCGACCGGGGGCGTGACGCAGTTCTCGTCGCCCGCCTCGATGCGGTCGGAGATCCCGTCGCCGTCGGAATCGGGGTCGGCGGAGTTCGCGATCCCGTCGCCGTCCGCATCGCCGTCCCCCTCGTCGAGGGAGCTGATGAAATCTCCGTCGGCGTCGTCTCGGACGCCGCAGCGGATGACCATCCCTGACCCGGTATCTCCCGCCGTCCCGGTATCCGCGCCCGGCACCGCGGGACCATCGTTTCGGCAGGCCGAAAGAGACAGGCCGAGGCTGAGGGTCGCAAAGATCCCGAGAGTCGCACGACCCCAAGGACCCAAGAAATGCCGCCGCAAATCCATCAAGGAACTCCTACTCGTCGACGAGTACGCAAAAACACCTCGAACTACAGAGGGCGCACCGAGTCGTCAGGATAGCCCCCGACTGGTGAACGCCGCCAATCACCACATTGCAACTCTGACGCCACCCGTAGGGGGGTGCAATCCGAAGAATACTCAATAGTCTCGATCGCTTGCCGTGCCAAAGCGTGCCGCGGTGCGCCTGATAGGCACGCCGGTGGAATGCTTATGGGCGACCAAGGCGTTGACAGGCCACCGCGAGCCGGATAACCGCACCCTGAGGTCGTAGTCGAGACCAGCGGAGAAATGACGATGATGCGAATGCTGACGGTGGCCGCGGCCTCGGGTCTCTTCCCAGTCTTTCTGGCCTTCATGGCCGTTGGGTGTGGGCCGACCTATCCCAATTGCGACAACGACGAGAACTGCCACGAGGGCGAATACTGCGTCAATGGCCAGTGTCAGATGTGCCGAACGGCCGCTGACTGCCCCAGCGGACAGACGTGCAACGCGGGGGCCTGTGAGCCGATCGCGGGTTTCTGCCAGTCCGCCGCTGACTGCCCCGACGGCCAGGAGTGCCGCGACAATCAGTGCGTCGCGCCGGTCCAGTCGAGCCAGGACCTGCCCCCGCCGGACTCCGGCGGCGCGAGCTGCAGCCTCTCCCCGGTCTACTTCGCCTTCGACGCGGACAGCCTCGACGGGTCGGCGCGCGCCGCGATCCAGGCCAATGTCAGCTGCGCCCAGTCGGAAAACATGGCGGGCGTGCATGTCACCGGGCACTGCGATCCCCGGGGCACCGAAGAGTACAATCTAGCCCTCGGCGACCGGCGAGCGCGCACCGTCTCGAACTACATGGTCTCCCTCGGCCTCGACTCGAGCGGGGCCTCCTCGTCATCGATGGGTGAGGAGATGTCGAGCGGTTCCGACGAGGCGAGCTGGACCCGAGACCGACGCGTGGAGTTCACGGGCAGGTGAGCGCCTCGGGGACGACCGGGCCTCAAATGAGCCGGGCGCTGCTCCTCGTCGTCCTCAGCGTGGCCGCGAGTGGGTGCTTCTTGTGGACGTCGGCGAGCCAGGGCAGCGAGCTCACCGAGACGAACACCGACCACGAAGGGCGCCTCCTATCCCTCGAAGATGGCATCGCGGACCAGCGCCAAGAGCTGAGTGACGATCTAAACCGCGCCAAGGCCCAGGTCGTAGAGCTCGAGGCGGTCCTCCAGCAGGCGACCCGGGTGGTCACCCGGAACAGCGCGGACATCGGTCTCCGAGTCGAGGGCCTTCAGGAACAACTCTCTCGCCTCGAGGGAGAGATCGCCACGCTCCGGCAGGAGATCGCGTCCCGAGACCAGCGCATCGCCGCCCAGCGTGAGGAAATCGCGCAGCAGATGCAGAAGCTCGCCCGGAGGGCCGGGGTCGACATCACCCTCTCCGAGTCGGACATCCCCGCCGACAAGGGCGAGCATTACTCCGCCGCCTACCGCGCCTATCAGCAAAACGAGTATGGCGCGGCCCGGGCCCTCTTCCGCGCGTACATCACGCGCTACCCCGAGGACGACCAGGCGGACAACGCCCTCTACTGGGTCGGCAAGAGCTACCTGCGCCAAGAACGACCGGCGAACGCCATCCAGGAATTCCAGCGAGTGCTCACGACCTACCAGCGCGGCGACGCGGTCGACGAAACCCTCTTCGACATGGGCAACGCGCTCTTTGCCCTTCAGCGGTGCGGCGAAGCCCGGGACGTGCTCAATACGCTCATCCGCAACTTCCCGCGGTCCGGTTTGATCCGGCGCGCCCGGGCGAAGCTCAGCGAGATGCGGTCGCCCCCCCCCGGGGTCTGCCGCGAACAGTAGCCTCTCTCCGCGCGGACCTCAGCCGGCGTCAGCCATCATGATGGCGAAGACGACGGGCAGATACGCGATGGAAGAAAAGAAGACCCGGCGAGACCACTTGGTGTCGTCCGTCGGCGAGCGCACCGCGACCACCGCGGTGTAGAAGAAATGTCCACCCATCACGAGGGCCGCAGCGAAGTAGAACCACCCCGCGACGCCCAGGAAGGTCAGCGCGAGGGAGACCGGCAGGAGCAGGGCCGTCCAGAAGAGGGCGTGATATCGCGCTGCTCGGTCGCCGTGGACCGATGGGAGGACGACCAGCCCGGCCGCTTCGTACTCTTCGCGGCGGAAGGTCGCGATCGCGAGGAAGTGGGGGATCTGCCAGATGAACATCACGCCGAAGAGCACCAGCCCCGGCAGGTCGATCGAGCCGGTGACCGCGGTCCATCCCATGAGCGGCGGCATCGCGCCGGGGACGGCTCCGATGAGCAGGGCTACCCAGGTCATCTGCTTCATCGGTGTGTAGATGCAGACGTAGATGAAGAGCGAGAGGGCCCCGAGGAGGGCCGTGAGGGGGTTGACCGCGAGCCACAAGATCGGCACCGCGCCGAACCCGAGGGCCAGGCCGAACAAGAGCGCAGGGGTGGGCGACAACCGCTTCGCCGGCAAGGACCGAACCGCCGTGCGACGCATCAGGCGATCGCTGTCGCGCTCGAGCCAGCAGTTGAGGGCGTTGGCCCCAGAGACGACCATGGCCAAGGCCCCGAGGGCCACGGCGATGGTCACCGGTGCGGCCGCGGCGGGGGCGAGCCACATGCCGCCGGCGGCGGTGAGCACGACCATCAACGTGATGCGCGGCTTGGTCAGGGAGACCAGTTCGCGAGCCGTTTGACGGAAGCCGACAGCGCGTTGATCAACTGCCGCGAGGGCCTCTTGGGAAATACTGGTCAAAACTGCCACATCGCCGATATCGCGGCGTTTATTACAGGCCGGTGGAATGGGGTCAAGGCGCCCGGGCTGGGGCCAAGGGAGCCGGGTACGGCGCAGGGCCCCCCGGCGATCAGCTGCGCATGAACGCGACCGCGAGGGCTATCGCCCCGGAAATCGCGAGGAGCAGCCCGGCGCCGAAGACGACCCAGGTGAGCTTGCCCATCGGAGACGCCGTGGCTGGAGCCGCCGGCACGTTGGTCACGACGCTCGAATCCGCGCGCACGGCGGCGCTCGCCTGGCCGGTACCGAGGCTGGGACCCTCCGGTCGCGCGTCTGAAGATGCGGCCGCGGGAGGGGTCGAGGCTGAGGGTAGAGAACGCATCACCCCCGTGATCAGCTTGCCGCGGATGACATCGCGCAGCTCCTTGCCGAGCTCCGCGGCCTTCTCCTGGCGATCGTCTCGGCTCTTGGCGAGGGCCTTGTCCAGCACCGCCTGGAGCCCGGGGGGGAAGTCTTTTCCGGGACAGCGCTCAGCGAGCGGAATCGGAGGCTCGTTGATGTGCATGTTGATGTATTCCATCGGCTGCTTCGCATCGAAGGGCAGCTTCCCGGTCACGAGCTCGTAGAGGATGGTGCCGAGGGAATAGATGTCCGAGCGCGCATCGAGGGGCTCACCGCGGGCCTGCTCCGGGCTCATGAACTCCGGCGTGCCGAAGACCATGCCCTCCTGGGTCAGGACCATCGAGCCGGGGCGCATCTGGCGCTCGGTGACCTTGGCGAGGCCGAAGTCGAGGACCTTGGGGTAGTCCTGAATGCCGCCCTGAGTCGTCAGGAAGACATTCTCGGGCTTGAGATCGCGGTGGATGATGCCCGCCTGGTGGGCCTCTTCGAGGGCACCACAGACCTGAATCATCACGTTGATGGCCCGCTCTGGCTCCATCGGCCCGTGGGCCCTGACCATCTGAGCCAGATTTCGCCCCTCAAGATACTCCATGATGAAGTAACAAGCGCCGTCATCGAGCTGGCCATAGAGAAACACCCTCGCGGTATTGGGATGCGAGAGGTGACTCATGGCCCGGGCCTCGCGGCGGAAGCGCGCGACCAGATCGGTCCGGGTCAGGTACTTCGAGTGGAGGATCTTTACCGCCACGAAGCGGTTCATTTCGGGCTGCTCGGCCTTGTAGACCGCGCCCATGCCCCCCGTCCCGATCTTCTGGAGGATGCGAAACTGACCAGCGACCTGCTGTCCGACGTAGGGGTCCCCCATTGCGCGCGAGGATACCACCACGGCGCCAGGAGTCGATGCCCACGCAACCAGCCGGTCGAGACGACGATAAGGGCCCCATGACCCGTTCCCCGGAATTCTCTCGCGGTGCCCCCCTACCGCCCGGCCCCCTCCCCCGCCGGACGCGACGAAAGGGGAGCATGCGCCCGTTCCCGCCGCCTCCGGGGCGCCAGCCCCCTTCCACCGCCATCGGCTCGACGCTCGGGGGGGCACGGCCTTGCGGAGCGTCGGCTGCCTTCGCGGGCTCCGTTTCGTCGAGGGGCGGGGAAGTTTCGCCCGGGGTCGGCGAATACGCTCCGCGCTCGAAGGGTCGCCCCGAATTCCAGAGCGACGAGGACCGCCACGAGACCGTAGGCGTCGCTTTCCGAGCGGGGCCGACGGTCCTCATGGCGCCCCCCGCCCCCTTGGCTCCGATAGACGCTCCCCCCGCCGTCGGCAGCACCGCCCAAGCCCAGGCAGAGATCGCCGCCATGGCCGATCGCATGGTCACTTCCTTTTCGGTGGGCCGCATCGGGCGAGGTGGCCGAGACGGCCACGCCGTGCGCATGAGCCTCGCCCTCGGCGCCTCCCCCGAGGGCTCGGTCGACGCAGCGGGCGGCGAAGTGAGGGTCGACCTCGATGGCCGCGCGTCCCCCGGGGGAGCCGTCGTCCCGAGCGAGGACCACCG
>JAFDCW010000321.1 GCA_019312705.1 Deltaproteobacteria bacterium | reverse complement strand
CGATCCGCGTTCTGGTGTGACGCCTCCGGAATCACACCGGAGGAATCACAGGGAAATACTGCCAATCACGCCCTGGTACGACGCTTGCGTTGTGATGGGGCAGGAGGGTTGGTGGTGTCCCCAGCAAAGCGAATCGGAGAGCGTATCGGCAAATACCGGGTCCTGAGGCCCCTCGGTTCGGGCGGTATGGCGGAGCTCTTCGTCGCGGAATCAGAGGAGGGACACGCCCACCAGGTGGCGCTCAAGGTCATCCACCCCCACCTGGAGAAGCAGCAGCGCTTCGTCGACATGTTCCTCGACGAGGGGCGCATCGTCGGCCGGATCGATCACGCAAACGTGGTTTCCATCGAAGACCTCGGCACAGCCGACGGGCGCCACTACATCGCGATGGAGTACGTGGACGGCATGAGTCTCGGTGCGCTCCTGGAAAGCGCCGAACGGCACCAGGAGGAGATTCCGGTTGCCGTCGCCGTGCGCATCATCGGCGACGTCCTCGAGGGGCTGCACGCGGCCCACGAGCTCGTCGGAGCTGATGGGCGCAGCCTCGACGTCGTGCACCGCGACGTCAGCCCCCAGAACGTGCTCGTCGGTCACGATGGCCGGGTCGTGGTCATCGACTTCGGGATCGCGAAGGCCCGCGGCCGTATTCATCGCACGGAGCATGGCAACGTGAAGGGCAAGCTCCGCTATATGGCGCCGGAGCACTGCGGCGGCCAGGGTGTCGACCGCCGCGCCGACCTCTACGCGGCGGCGATTATCCTCTGGGAGATGTTGACCCTCACTCCTTACTTCCGCGAGGCAAGTGCGACGGGGCTCATCCAGCAGGTGCGCCAGCCCCGCTTTCGGCCGATGGCACCATGGAACAAGCGCGTCACGGCGCCCCTCGAGATGGTCCTCCGGCGTGCCCTCCGGGCGAATCCGGCGGACCGGTACGAGAGCGCCCAGGCCTTCGGGCGCGCTCTGGTCGAAGCCTGCCCCGCCTCGGGGGCGGTCGGGCCGGCCCACCTGGCGGCCTTCGTGGCCTCATTGCCCGACCGAGACCATGTCCCACAGGACGAACTCACCGCCATCTCCGGCCGGTCCAGCCGCGGGGGCGCCGCGGCCTACACGTTTCACGTCATCGTCCCCGGGGGCCCCCATCAGGACGACGGAACCCCCGCCACCAGGATTCTCGGCGGACGTCGCGGGTCACCCCCGCCTCCCGACCCCCGGCGCCCCCGCCCGCGCGGTGTATCGCGGCGCCGTAGCCCGGCCACCACGGCGCTCTTTGCGGCGGCCGTGATGTTTGTCTGCTTCTTCGCTGGGGCATCCGGCGTGGCGATGGGCCATGCCTATGATCGGCTGAGCCACGGGGACGATGCTTCCGGGTGGCTGGCCGAGGCGCCGGCGCCAGCATCGAGGAGCCTCCTGAGCGCCGGAAAAAAGCACATGATTACAACGCATGGCGTCCGGCCCGCTTCTTGTAGCGCCAAGGGGCATCACCATGCGACGCCAACGACTCACACTCCTCCCCATCGCGCTCCTGTTGACCCTGAGCGCCTGCGCGGCCCCAACCGTCCCGGCCTTCGAGGGTGATGACCCCGAGGCCGGCCTCGAAGGCGGTGCACCCTTCGATGACGCGGAGTTCGATGCCACCATGGGCAAGGCTGACTACGGCTACACCCGGCCCGGCGCCCGGCAGATCGACCTGGTGAACCCTGAGGTGCGGGTCTCGATCGACGGACTGACGACTCATATCTTCGACCGGGCGACCGGGTTCAGCCGCGTATACGAGGTGGGCCTCGGGCGCCTCAATTCGGACGGACGCAGCCACACCCCCCTCGGTCACTTCACCACCGGCGCCTCGGGCGGCACCTCCTGGTGGAACATCGACGCTCGCTGGTGGCCGGCGTACTACGAGGGGCACCCGTTCCTACGCTTCAGCAAGCGCAACCGGGATGGCAACTACACCTACGGCTTCCACGGCAAGGTCACCAATACGCTCCGCGTGGGCTATGTCTCGGGCGGCTGCGTGCGCATGCACCCAGGCGACATCGTGGAGTTCTATTGGTTGCTCAAGGCCCATCCGGGGGCGCCCATTTCCATTCAGCAGGAGCTCGAGCTCGACGCCGCCGGCGAGCCGGTTGCTGTCGGAACCGACGCCGCGCTCTATGAGCCCGGCCAGGCCATCGAGTACGGGGCAAGCATCGGCCCCGCGCCGACGGGCTTCATCGGCGACCCCTGTGAGGTCGATGACGAGTGCGGCGGCTACGCCGAAGCTTCTGGAAGCTACTGTCATCCGGCCGGCTTCTGTACAGAGGACTGCGCAGGGACCTGCACCGACCTGGTGGGCCGCGCTCCGACCTTCTGCGTCCCCGATACGGCGTCCGGGGGCGGCGTCTGCGCGCCCATCGCCAATGAGGTGACCGCTTCCTGTGCCACCGTTCCCGGCACTGCGCCCGAGCGCGTGCGCCGCTTCATCGGCGACTCCGGCGCGTCCCCGTCGAGGGTCCTCGCCTGCGTGCCCGTCGAAGGCTGAGATGGCGTTCGACCCTCGTGCATCTCTCGTCGAATTTCGTCAGCGTGCCGTCGGCCGAACGATCAACCTGGCTCTCCGCGCCATGCGCAGCGGGATTGCCTGTCGTTCCTCGCCACCATCGCCGGCTGAGTCAGGGGCTGGCCCCGGGGGTCGCGGCGGGGAGGGGAAGGGCGCTCGAGTCGAGGTTCAGGCTGTTGTCGCTGAAGACCACTCGGTCCGTGACGCGGCCTAGATCATAGGCCGGGTCCTGGACGTTCAATCCGATTGGGCTATCTCGAATCGTCCCGTCCCGGAGATCCATCTCGCCCTCGGCGACGATGATCACCCCGGCAAGGGCGGCCCCCTCGATGACAAAGCGCTCGGCATCGATGGCCCCGCCGGCGACCGCGAGCAGGCCGATCCCCGCGGATCCCACGCAACCCGCGTCCGCCGCGTCGCATCCCGTTGGGCGAATGTTGCGCACGTGAACATCGCGCAGCGTCGCCGTTGCATTGATGGATGTGGTCACCGCAGCCTCCGTGCAGTCTTCGAAGAGCGCGCGTTCGATGGTGATGCGCGCATCGAACTGCCCGTGTACGCACCGCCCGAAGCCGCCGAGGAGGTTCTCGCCGATTCGTCGAAAGGTCACGTCGGTCAATGAGATTGGTCCAGTGTGGTCGGCGAGCAGGCCGAGGTCACGGGCGTCGGTCACCAAGATGCGTGTTCCGGCGAACGAGCCTCCGACCCCGATCTCGATGCCTCGCCCGAGGCTCACCTCGTCCTCGGGGCCCTCGACGATCGCGTCGTTCAGCTCCAGCGACCCCTCGGATGACACGATGCCCACGTTACCGACCCGGGCGACGTGCATCCCATCGATGACCCAATCGCCGATGAGGATGAGTCCCCCCGAGTCTCCCCGGTACGGATCCACGTCGCGCACGACGACGTCGGTCATCCGGCCCCTGGTCACGCCGAGGATGCCCACCTCCGTGGCGTGGTCGACCGCGGCCCGCTCGAGGGTGGTATCGCCCAACAAGAGCATGCCCGTCCCGACGCTGCCCCTCACGTATACGTCCGTCAAAGAGATCGCAGCGTTGCCCCAGACGAAGACCCCATCGCCGGCGGCGTTCTCGACGAATACGCGAGAGATGCTCACGTCGCTGGTGTCCGTGATGCTGATGGCGGCGTCGGTCGTGCTCGTGCCTCTTCCGCGGGCGACGACATCTTCGATGATGAAATCGGTCCGCGCGCCGAAGGCGGTCACGTTGTCGAAGGCCACCTGGCGGATTTCCGCCGATGAGTCTCGAATCACCATGGCGCCCAACAGGTCGCCTCGCATCATCAGGTTTTCGATGCGGATACGCCCCGCGTCGTCGGCGAGGAACGGCCTGATGGCGGCGGTCAGGATAGTGCCCTCTGGGCAAGCTCCGCGGACGATGAGCGGCGAGTCGAGTTCGATGCGCGTTGGGTACTCGCCGACGGAGAGGGCGAGCGTTGTCGTTCCGGCGGGCATGGCGGCCACGGCGGCTGCGGCGCTGGAGTAGGGCGCGTCACGACTCCCGTCGGGGGGCGCTGCGGATCCGGGTCTCACGTAGACTACCCCCGCTGCGGGTAGCCCCGCCGGCCACCCATCGGCGGGGCAAGCCGTGCCCACCGAATGGCACGCCGGCTCCCCGGGCATGCGGACCTCGTGTCGTGCGCACGGCGTCTCGACTTCGGGCCACGGGTCGCAGCGGTGCAGGCCCGGCGCGATGTCGTCCGCGCTCAGTCGTCGCCAACCGTCGGGGCAGTCCCAGGCCGGAAGGAGAGGCGCCGCCACGGCACTGACGCCGAGGCCGGTGTCGGCGCCGCCGTCGTCGTCAATCATCGCGTCGGTACCGCTGTCAGCGGACGGCCCCACGTCGTCGCCCCCGCACGCCGCTAGCAAGATGAGTGCGAAGATGGGTCGCATGCTACAACGAAGGTAACCCACCGGTGCTGCCCCGGGGGGGGTGTCGATACGTTGTCGGTGAACACGACGTGATCCAAGACCACACCGGCCTCGGTGCAGTCCTCGATGGGAACCCGCCGCATGTCATCACTCCGTGATCATAGCTCAGGGAGGTCTGGTCGTCCCGGGGGGGACGTGTGAGATCGCGAACGAGGCGCCCCACGCCCATGGCCATTGTGCGCTAGTCTCCTTGCCCATGGCGCAGCTCGTTGCGGCGGTCGACCTCGGCTCGAACTCCTTCCACATGCTCGTGGCCCGGATCGTGGATGGAGAGGTCCACGTCGTTGACCGGATCAAGGAGCGGGTGGCCCTCGCCGAGGGCCTCGCTATCGACCGCTCCCTGAGTCCCGAGGCGCAGAAGCGCGCGATCGCATGCCTCGAGCGTTTTGGTCAGCGTCTCGAGCACATGGCCGGGGACAACGTTCGGGCGGTGGGCACCAATACCCTCCGGGCCGCCAAAGACGCGCGCCGCTTCCTCGAACGCGCCGAGGCCGCCCTCGGGCATCGTATCGAGATCATCAGCGGCCGTGAGGAGGCTCGCCTCGTTTATCTCGGCGTCGCCAATACACTCGCGTCTCCGGAAGGGCGCAGGTTGGTGGTGGACATCGGCGGCGGTAGCACCGAGTGCATCATCGGGGAGGGTTTTGAACCGTCGGTCGCCGACAGTCTCTACATGGGCCACATCACCTGGACCCAGCGCTATTTCTCGGGTGGCCGCATCACCGCGGCCGGGATGGCGGACGCTCGGACCGCCGCGGCCCTCGAGGCGGAGTCGATTCAGCGGGAGTATCAGGGCATCGGGTGGGAAGAAGCGGTCGGGGCCTCGGGGACCATCTTGGCCATCGACGCTATCGTTCGGGAGAACGGCTGGGGTGAGGCGATCACGCCCAAGGGCCTGAAGAAGCTACGACGGGCCCTCGTCGAGGCCGGCCGTGCCGACAAGATCCTCCTCGCGGGTCTGCAAGATGCGCGAAAGCCCGTCATCGCCGGCGGCGCCGCGATTCTGAGCGGCGTCTTCGACATCCTCGGCATCCAAGCCATGTGCCCGAGCGAAGGAGCGGTGCGGGAAGGTGTCGTCTACGACCTCGTCGGCCGAATGCGAGATCAGGACGTCCGCGAGGGCACCGTCCGACACCTCGAAGAGCGCTATCACGTGGATGTGGAGCAGGCTGCCCGGGTCGAAAGGACAGCGTCGGCGTTGCTCGAACAGGCCGCTGACGACCTCGAACTCGATCAGGGCGGCAGCCGCGACTACGTCCGGTGGGCGTCGCGGCTGCACGAAATTGGCGTGTCGCTCAGCTATTCGGGCTACCACAAGCACGGCGCTTACATTCTCGAGCATACCGATATGCCGGGGTTCAGTCGCGACACCCAGCAGATCCTGGCCTGCATGGT
>JAFDCW010000320.1 GCA_019312705.1 Deltaproteobacteria bacterium | reverse complement strand
GGAGACGAGCTGCCCGACCACCCCGAGCACGGTTCGGCCCCGGCCTTGCCGCACTTGAACGACGCCGAATGAGAGCCGCGACGCTAGTGTGTGATGCAGAGTCACGGGAGGGAGGATCGCGACGGGCCACGGTTTCCTCGCAAGGAAGGAAGGCGATGGAAATGCACCGCATTTTCGAGTCTTCCTGACGCCGCGAGGGAGCCGCGGAACGAGCGAGGACCCTTCCATGTCTCTTGATCACGCACTTAGTCAGGCGTCGTACATCTTCTTGATGCCGTAGCTCTTGATCTTGTGCACGAGGGTGCGGAGCGGCATCTGAAGGATCTTCGCGGCGGCGGTCTGGTTGCCCTCGGCACGGCGCAGGGCGTCGAGGATGAGCTGGGTCTCGTAGTCGCGGATGCGCTCCTTGAACGCGACGTCGCCGGAGCCGTCGTCCATGGCCGGCGGGATGTTCGTCCGTGAAGTGGGAGGCTCGGGGACGGCGCTGATGCGCCCGCCGAGGTCCTCGGCGGTGATCACGTCATCCTGCGACACGATCACAGCCCGCTCGATCACGTTGCGCAGCTCGCGCACGTTGCCCGGCCAGGCGTACTCGCGCAGCAAGCGCCGGGCATCGACGTCGATGACCGCGACGTTGGTGCCGCACGCCTTGTTTGCCTCAACGAGGAAGAGCTCGGCGAAGGGCTCGATTTCCTCCTGGCGCTCGCGGAGGGGCGGGACGACGATTTGCATCGTATTGATGCGATAGAGAAGGTCGAGGCGGAAAGCGCCGGTCTCGGTCATCGCGTGCAGGTCTTGGTGGGTCGCCGCGACGACGCGCACGTCGACCTCGATCTCGGCGGTGCCGCCCACCCGGGTGACCCGCTTCGTCTCGAGGACCCGGAGCAGCGCCGCCTGGGCCGCCTGGGAGAGCTCCCCCACCTCATCGAGAAGCACCGTGCCGCCGTCGGCCTGTTCGAAGATGCCCGGGGTGGCGCGATCGGCCCCGGTGAACGCCCCCTTCACGTGACCAAAGAGCACGCTCTCGATGAGGGTCGCTGGAATCGCGCCGCAGTTGATGGCGCGCACCGGCCCACCGCGCCGGGGCGAAGCGTTGTGGATGGCCGTGGCGATGACTTCTTTGCCGGTACCCGTCTCCCCTTGCACGAGCACGGGAATGGTGGACGACGCGACCTTGCGCACGATGTCGTAGACCTCGCGCATGCGCGCGCTCGCGATGACCACGCTGCGGTTTTGGCGCGCCGCGGCATCGTCCTCGGCGGTCGCCAGGTGTACGCGGGAGTCCAAGGTCGCTTTGCGCGATGATTGACGCGCCCAATCGAGGAGCTCCCCGGCCGATGCGCGCTCGGGGAACGCAGCGACTCCGACCACGAGGGGCGGCTCACCGAGGCGTTCGGTCCCGACGAGCTGCTTGGCGACGAAGGACGCTTCAGTGCCCTGCATCTCGGGCAGCAACACGAGGGCCGACATCTGGCCGTAGAACGTCACCCGGTCGACGTCGCGGAGCTCGGCACGGATGCGCGGGATCCACCGCGACACGTGGCCCTCGTCGAGGGAGACGGCGCGGATCATGAGCACGGCGCAGCTCCGGCGGAAGGAGCGTGAGCGAGTCAGCTCCTCTTCGAGATGCCGCTGAAACTCTTCGTTGCCGTCGATGCCTTGGAGCTGGGAGTGGCCGACTTGGACGTTGACCGTCGCGGTGACGGCGCGGCCGAGCTGCACGCGGTCGCCGGGGACGAGGCGGGCCCGCTCGACGCGCTCCCCTCGGACCTTGGTGCCGTTGGTCGACTCGAGATCGTCGACGAAGACGCCGTCGCTGCCCCAGGTAAAACGAGCGTGGCGGCGGGATAGGCCGGGGTCTGGGATGACGACCTCTGCGGGATGGGCGCGACCAATGACGATCGGCACACCGCTCTCGAGGGTGACGACTTTCACCCCGTCACGGTAGTAGACGACGACCACCGCCTGGGCTTCGCCGAGGGCGCTCTCGCCGTCGGCGAGCAGCTCCTGGTTGAGTGTGGTCTTGTCCTCGGTCTTCATGGGAGGCGGGCCATCGTGTTCAGCAGCGGCGCCGGTGTCAATCACGGGTACAATGTCGCCGTGACCCGCCCCGGCGACACCATCGGCCAGTATCACGTCGAGGCCGAACTCGGGGAGGGCGGGTTCGGGACGGTCTTTCGGGCGGTGCATTCCCTGAACGGCGGCCGGGTCGCCCTGAAGATATTGCACCGCCGGCACCTCGATTCGCCGCCGGTGGTCGATCGATTCCTCGCCGAGGCCCAGGCCCGGACCCTCCGCGGGCACCCGCACATCGTCGAGGTCCTCGACTCCGGGCGCACCGCCCTGGGCGATGTATTCGTCGCCATGGAGCTGCTCGAAGGTGAACCCCTCGACGAACGCCTCGACCGGGAGGCACCGCTTCGGGGAGACATCGCCCTCGACATCGCGGTCCAGATTCTCGAGGGCCTCGGCGGGGCTCACGGCGCGGGGGTCGTGCACCGCGATCTCAAGCCGGCAAACGTCTTCCTCGTGGGCGCGGTCGGCACCAGTTCACCGACGGCGAAGCTGCTGGATTTCGGCGTGAGCAAGTTTGCCCGGGAGGCGGGCAGCCCGTCCCTGACGAAGACCGGCATGATTCTCGGCACGCCGCTCTACATGGCCCCAGAGCAGTTCCTCGCCGTCAAAGAGGTCGATGGGCGCGCGGACCTCTACAGCGCCAGCGTGCTCTTCTACCGAATGCTATCGGGCCACATGCCCTTCGCCGCCGAGAGCTACGAGGAGCTGCTCATCCGCATGAACACGACCTCGCCGACGCCCCTCCGGGAGGTGGCGCCCTGGCTCCCGGGGGGCCTGCGACACCTCATCGAGCGCGGGTTGAGCCGCGATCCCGACGGGCGTTTTCGCAGCGCCGCGGAGTACATCGCCGCGCTGCGCACCCTGTCGACGGCGAATACCATCGAGATCCTGCGTCTCGGCGGGGGAACCGTGCGAGAGCAGGAGCTGGTGCCACCCACGCCCCACCCCGTGCCCATGGGGGCGGCCCGAGCGCCAGTACCCTCCGACGCAACGCCGGCGACTCGCATGAGTTCAGAGGCCGCACCGGCTGCTCCGGCGTCTCCTGTGTCTCCGGTGTCTCCTGCCTCGACGGGCGGGGCGGCACACCCCGCAAGTCCGCACCCCGCAAGTCCCACTCCGACCCCATCGGCGATGGTCCCGCCGACGGGTTCGAAGGGCCTCGGCGCAGCGGCGGTCGTTGCCCTCGGCATCGGTGCGGCCGTCGTGGCGGGCCTCGCGGTGATCGGTGTCCTGTCGGTCGCGACGTCCCCTGGCACCGAAGGGGCGGGGCCCGACGGAATGCAGCCGGGCGCCGTGGCGCCGGTGGTCGCGGGGGGAAGCGCGCCGGGCGCCCAGGTCGGCGGGGCGCCAAACCAAGCTCCACCGCCAGCCCCAGCCCGGGCCGTGAGCGACCCGCCAGATCCGACGCCCACCCCGGCTCCGCCCACCCCGGCCAGTCCTGCGGCGGGACCGTCCCCGGAAAGCGCGCCCTCAACAGAGCCCCCAGCGGTACCACCCGTCAGGGCGGCTCCCTTGGGCGGGAGAGCTCGAGTGCGTTACCGCCATTTTTCCCAGAGCTTCCATGCCGACGACGGGCGGTCACTGGCGGCCCAGGTGACCCCTGGCGCCGCCCGATGTGCCACCGGCTCGAGGCAGGAGTTCTCCATTCAGGTGATGTTCAGCGGGCTCGGGGTCTTGATGACCGTCGGCGCATCGCCCCCCCACACCGCCAGTCCCGCCTCCCGATGCGTCTCCGACGTGATCGAAGACCTCGCCCAGGGAATGCCGGTCCAGGGCTCTGGCATCTTCTTCCTCGACGTCGTCCTCGACCCCTGAGCACGGCGAGGCGACGGGTCTCGACGTTTACCATCGAGAGAGTCTCGGGTTAGCGTGGGCGACCGCCGGGGCAACGCATGCCCGGCAGAGGGAGCCTTCGGTGTTCACACGTTCTCTGCGCGTCCCCTCGAGCCTGTCGGTCAGGCTCTCGGCGGGTCTATTGGCTGGCCTCTTGGCCTTTGGCCTCGCCTGCACGGCGGCCGCCCAGGGCGTGCAGCTCAACCGCTTCTCGGCCGCCAACGCCCCCGAGGACATGTTCCAGACCGAGAGCCCCGTCGCCCGGGGCCACGACTTCTGGGCCGCCCAGGCGGTCATCGACTACGCCGCGTCGCCCCTGCTCTTCACCGCCGCCGGTGCGACCGAGACGACGCCGGTCGTCGAACACCAACTGACCCTGCATGCGACGCTCTCGTACAGCCTCTTCGACCGCCTGCTCCTCTATGGAGCCCTACCCATGCACCTCTTGATGACCGGGCAGGACGTGCTGGGAGTTCCCGGCGCCGACGAATCGACCCTCAGCGACCCAACCCTCGGCGCCCGGGTGCGGCTCATCGGTGATCCCCAGGGCCCCTTCGGCCTCGCTCTCGCCGCCGACGTGACCTTCCCCTTCGCCCAAGCGTCGCTCCCCGAGCAGAATTACTCCGGCGACCAAAGCGTAAACTTCGTGCCGAAGGTGCTCTTCGAGTTCCGCCCGACGCGGCTCCGGGTGACGGCCAACGTCGGCATGCGCCTGCGCGAGGAGTATACGAGCAACGCCGGCGCCTTGGTTCGCAGCGAGCTGCTCTGGCGCGCGGGGGTCGGCTTCGAGGTCTTGGGGGGCGACGACGAGCTCGAAGCCATCGTCGAGGCCTCCGGAAACCACGCCCTCGACTCCTTCGCCCGGGACTCGACGACCAACATCGAGATGCTCCTGGGACTCAAGTACCTCGCCAAGGGCGGGCTCACGGCGGGCGTCGCGGCGGGGCCGGGCCTGTCCGCCGGTTGGGGGACACCCGCGGCGCGCGTCATGGTGAGCATCGGGTTCATTCAGCCTGAGCCCGAGCCCGAGCCCGAGCCCGTCGAGGACCCCGGGCCGGTTGATACCGATGGCGACGGGTACCCCGACGACGAAGACAATTGCCCCGATGGCGCCGAGGACCTCGACGAGTTCGAGGACGAAGACGGCTGCCCAGACCCCGACAACGACGGAGACGGGGTGCCCGATCCGGACGACCAGTGCCCGAACGACGCCGAGGACCTCGACGAGTTCGAGGACGAAGACGGCTGCCCGGACCCGGACAACGACCGGGACGAAATCCTCGATGCGGACGACGGTTGCCCCAACGACGCCGAGGACCGCGACGGCTTCGCGGACGCCGACGGCTGCCCGGACCTAGACAACGACGCAGATGGCGTCCTCGACGAGGAGGACCCGTGCCCCCTCGCCGTCGGTACGCCGGCGGGGGGCGGTTGCCCAACCTCCCACCGCCTCGAAGAGGGCCAGTTGCGGCTGCTCAGTGGCATCTCCTTCGCGCCCCGGGGCGCGACCTTCGTCGAGGGGACCGAAGAGGTGCTCGAAGAGGTCCGGGCGACCCTCGCCGCGAATCCTCAAATCCGGCGCGTGCGCGTCGACGCCCACACCGACGACCGCGGCTCCGACGCGCGCAATCTGACGCTCTCACGGCAGCGCGCCCTCGCCGTCGTCACCTGGATGACCGAGCACGGCCTCGAGGCCTCACGCTTCGAAGCCTGGGGCTGCGGCGAGACGCGCCCCGTCGCTGAAGGCACGAGCCGACAAGCCCGCGCCCAGAATGCGCGCATCGAGTTCCATGTCGTGGACCCGGAGGCCGAAGGCACCCCGTCCACGGAAGCCTGTGAGCTCTCGGTCGAAGCACCGGCTGAGCCGCGCTAGTGCGTGATCCAGAGCCACGGAAGGTTTCTCGCTCGTTCCACGGCTCCCTCGCGGCGTCAGGAAACCTCGAAAATGCGGTGCATTTCCATCGCCTTCCTTCCTTGCGA
>JAFDCW010000015.1 GCA_019312705.1 Deltaproteobacteria bacterium | reverse complement strand
TGATCTTCGATGGTCTCGGCATCGGCGAGTACCAGCTCACCGTCAGCGCCCATTCCAGCGATCTTTCCATGAGATGGGTCGGGTCGTGTCCGTTCACCTATGACGGGCGGCAGCACATCATTCACTGCAGTAGCTGGCCGATGGAGCCATGAGCTTCGAAAGGGGAATTGAGGGCGGCGCTTCGCACCCCAGACGAGCCGTCTTCACGAGGGCCGGGACGAACGATCCGGTTCGCGTTACCGGCGAGCGTATCCGCGGGAACGTACCCCGAGGCGTCCGCCGAGATCTCAGCCACCTGGAGCAGACACCATGAACGCCGACGACGACCGCGTGCAAACCTCGACATCAGTGCAGGATGCCGAGAGGGTCCTACGCGAACTGCTCGAGGGGACTTTCATCTCCGCACTCCAGTACGCGGCGGGGTTCCGGATAGAGTTCGCGAGGCAGGGCAAGCCACCGGCGCCGCTTATCCCCATGGTCGTTTGGCTTACCTTCCGCTCCGACTGGAGGGTCGGCAGCCCATCCGAGTGGAGCGATCTCGTTTCGCGTCCACCGTGGCCTCCACCCAAAGGCGAGGAACACGACCCGATGCGGGCCTACGCTCTCGCCTGGCTTGGAGGCGCCGAAGTCAGGGGCGTTAGGGTCTCCCAGGACGGGGGACACCATATTGCTACGTCATGCGGCAAAGACATCGTTCTCGAGGGGACCGACGACATCTTCGAGGAGAGCTGGATCATCGACGTGCCGCGAGACGTTCCAAACGGCGAGTACTGGAGTGTGAGCTGCGACAACAGGGGTTCACTCTACGCGCGATTTCCTCGTCCGGAGTAACTTGCCAAAACTCACCCCCCACCCACCTCCACGGCCCACAGCACATCGCCCTCAGCTGCACAACGGGTCCCATCCCACCTATAACGCTCGAGTTCTGCGTCATTTGGATAGTATTCTTCAGCGAGACCCAGACATCAGCCCGGGCGATGCGGCAGAGGCGCTGCGTTCGCTCGCGGGCGGCGCGCGCCAAGGTCTGCTCCGACGAGGGATGAGGGCGGACTAGTGGATTGGACGACAGAGACCACCGGGGATTTGCTGGTGTTTGAGGCCCAAGCCAAGGACCAAAATGCGGCTGCACGGCTAGCTGTTGCCGCCGATGTCTGGGCTATGGCTGAGAGGGAGATTCTTCCCCGGCATCAACCTGATGAGTGGGACGTCCTGCGTCTAGAGGTATGGCCGGACAGCGGGCGGACAATTCTATTTCCCGCCCGCGACCCTTACGAAGAACGCACCGACAAAGCTTTGGCACAAGTTCACTGGCCCAGCCTTCAGGACACATGGGACGCGTGTGAGTCGGACGATTCCATCGATGATGATGCATTCGATGCCATCGTTGTCGGTGCCGTGGACCTCATCATTCGAGCCTTGAAGAACTCATTCGACGAAAGCGGTCTCAGAACTCGCCTTCGCGTGGATTGCTACACCTATGGAGAGGAGCACCTCGGTTCATTTGGCAAGCTGGTTCGGGACGTTTGAGCTGAGCTGGCTGGTTCCCGAGCCATTTCGAGGGACGAGAGATCCCGAAAGGAACGGTTTGGCCCGACCACCGATGGAGCTGAACCTCCCTTTGGCTGGTGCACATCCGTCCCCTCGCAATCGCCCCCCGCCACACATCGCGGTCACCGTCCGGCCCACGGCGCGCCGGTCTTGTACTTCATGAAGACGATCTCTCCGGCGGCGACGCGCAGGGCCAGGTCGTTGCCGCTCAGGGTCAGGTCGCTGACGGCGCCCGTCGATGGGTCGAAGCGCTCGAGGCGGTTGCGGTTCATGCCCGCCGGGGCCGAGGAGAAGTCGAAGGTGAGGGTGATGGTCGCCTCCGACGTGCTGTCCGTCGGCCGGGTACCGTTTGAGTGGTTCGGGTTCTGCACCATGAGGTAGCGCTCGCCCCAATCGTCCTCGAAGAAGCCCACCAGGGCGTGCTGTCCGAGGGACGCGCCGCTCGCGTCGATGCCGACGAGGTAGCTGTCACCGCCGGCGCCGGGGGCGAAGTCCCGGGTGCCGTCGGGGCGGCCGACCTCGACCCCGAAGAGCTCCGAGGCGACGTAGCGCACGCCGGTGCTTCGCAGCTGGGTCAGGATGGGGCCGATGGTCGCGAGCTCGCGGTTGTGCCGAGCGGCCCAGGCGAAGTCGGCGCTTCGTGGCGAGGAGAAGTCACCTGTGCGCTCAAAGAGCGTGGTCGCGAGGCCGGAGTGGCCGCCGCCGATCTGGTACAGAAACCACGAGTGTCCGGTATAGCCGTAGACGAGGCCGACGTTGGTATGCCAACGCAGGTCGGACTCGGTGGCCCGGTCACGGCCGGGCTCGGTGTACGACATGAGGTATCGCCAGTTGGGTAGGTCGTGGGCGAGGGCGACGGTGCGCATGTGCTCGAGCCAACGATACTGGCCGCGGCGCATCGTATAGCTGTCGTGGGACAGAACGTCGGCCAGGTTGTGGTCGACGGTGTATTGGATCATGCGGTCGAGGAGGCTGCCGGTGCCCGGGTCTCCGCCGTCGTCGACGCTGCCGAAGTTGATGATGATGAGGGCGTCCGGGTCCATCGCCCGGACGCTCCGCACGCCCGCTTCCATGGCCAAGAGATCGTCCATGTTTCGCGGTTCGTCGCTGACCTGGTAGCCGATGCGTCCCGGGGCCGCGACGGCCACGCCGCCGAGGGTTTGGGGGCCGTGCCCCGAGCTGCGACCGGCGGCGTTGGTCCAGGCCACGTAGGGTGCGCCGGGGCGGTGGGCGTTCCAGCCCTGGGCCTCCGTTGGCAGGGCGTCCTGCCAGAGGTGCACCGCGTTGGCGCCGAAGTCGTCGAAGTAGGTCCGGACGAAGTCCGCCGGGGGGTTGCCCATGCTCGGGGTGAGGCCGCTGATGAACATCGGGTTGTTGCGTGTCCAGATCCCGCCGGAGGTGGTGGGGGGGTCATAAAGCCGCGGTCCTCGACCCATGGGGGTGCCCGCGTCGGTGACCGGGCTGCCGCCGTCGGTCGGCGGCGGAGGCGTCACCGAACCGTCGCCGGTTGTGGTGCCTCCGTCCGGGGAAACCCCGGAATCGGTCGCGACGGCGCCATCGGGCAGGTACCGGGTGCCGCCATCGACGGGGCCGGGCGGCATCGCGTCGCCCGGGGCCGTGCCGCAGGCCACCCAGAGGAGGGCTAGGGGGGCGAGGAAACGTGCGAGCGAGACGGGCGTAATGCGTGCCATGGGGTCACCCTGTGCACGGGATGTGCCAAGGCGGATCACAGAAGGACCGCAGGAGAAACACAGGACCGGCGGCGAGGATTGCCACATGGGGGTGACACGTCGGTGGCGAGCTCTCCTGCCGCCTCTGCGGAGCGGCGCCCGAACGCCGCTTTTTGGGAGCCGGCCCTTCAGCCCGAGCCGGCGAGGGCGGCGAGGGCGTCCGAGGCCTCTTCGTCCCCGGGGTCGACGAAGAGCAGGCGCTCGAGGTGAGCCCGGGCCGCCGCTGAGTTGCCGCGGCGCTCCTCCACGACGGCCAGGTTGAAGAGCAGGTCGGCGTCGTAGGGGTGATAGGCGAGGCCCCGGGCCAAGACCTCCCGGGCCTCGTCGTAGCGCTGCTGCCGGAGGAAGAGCCGCCCGAGACTGACGTATGCGCTGCGCTGTCGGGGGTCGAGAAGGAGGGCTTGTTGGAGTGGACCTTCGGGGCCCGCGTCGGTGCGACCGCCGCCGGACGCTCCGCCGCGCGCCGGACGCTGCATGCGCGCGTAGCCGAGGGCCGCGTGGGCCTCGGCGAGCATCGGGTCGGCGGCGACGGCGCGTTCGAGCTCGAAGGTCCCGGCGTCCACCTGTCCGAGTTCGAGGTAGACGCGCCCTAGGTTGGTCCGGGCGAGGGCTCTCCCCTCGTCCATGTAGAGGGCCGCGCGGTAAGCGTCGGCTGCACCTTCGAGGTCGCCCCCGGCAGCGCGGAGGAGGCCGAGGTGGATCAACACCGTCGGATCGCTGTGGGCCTCGGCGGCCACTTCGAGGATTTCGACCGCGCGGCCCCGCCGGCCGTGCAGGGCGAGGCCGGCGGCGACCTCGAGGAGGCGCCCGTCGTCCCCGGCGTAGCGTTGTCCGAGCTCTTCGTAGTAGTCGGCTCCTTCGGCCATCGCCGCGACGAACATCGGCACCTTGGCGCACTCGGGGCATACGCTTTGCGCACGCTCGAGGGCGCCGGCGAGGAGCAGACCTTGGGCCCGCCATCGGACCGTCAGCGCATCGGCGAGGCTCTGCGCGGGCGGCGCTGCGAGCAGGGACGGTGCCGGCGCAAAGGCCTCGAGCAGTCGGTCCGGGGTCATCGGGGCGCCGTCGGTATAGTCCGTCACGAACTGCGTCAGGGGCAGGTCGTCGGTATTGATCGGCAGCCCCCGAGTCCACTGCAAAAGGGTTTCGGGCCCCGCGTGCAGGCACTCGAGAACCTCGGCGGTAGTGCCGAGGCCCCAGGGCGTAAGGGCGGCCGCGACGGCCGGGTCCTGGAGGCGCGCTTCGATGCGGCCGGCGTCGATCGCCGCCCCTCCCTGGGTGGCCACCAGGAGCGAATACGCGGTTTGTCCATAGGGCTCGAAACCGACGTTGGTCCACAAGGTCGTCTCGGGGAAGGTCTCGACGAAGGTGCCCACGATGATGCGAAACTCGTCCGCCGAGAGGCCGTGGAGGGGCAGCCATTGCACCAGAACGCCGTCCTCTCGGAGGCTGCGCTGGGCCGTTTGGTAGAACTCCCGCGTGTAGAGGATCCAACTGTCGACGGCCCGGGGATGCGTCGAGTCGAGGACGACGACGTCGTAGCGTCCTTCGGTGGTTCGCAGGTGCGCCCGGCCGTCGTCGATGACGAGGGTTACCCGTGGGTCGTCGAGGGCGTAGTGGTTGAGCTCTTCGAAGGCCCTGGCCGCGAGTTCGACGGCCGGCTCGAGGTCGACGATGGTGATCTCTTCGACGTCGTGGCGGGTCACCGCCCCCGCGGCGAGGCCTCCGCCGAGGCAGATCACGGCGACGTCGTCGGGGTCCGGGTGAAGCAAGAGGCCCAGGTGGCCGAGCAGCTCGAAGCTCTGGTCGTGCACCAAGCGGGTGGTCACCTCGTTGATCCCATTGACGAAGATTTGCCGCTCGCCGTTGATCTGGTTCGTCACGACCGCCACCGTCGCGCTGCGCCCTTCTTCGTAGAGCTCGAAGCTCACGTGGGAGGGGCCGATCTTCTGGGCGAGCACGCGCTGCATCATGTCGGTCGGTAACGACAAGAAGGCGAGGGCCAGCAGAAGAGCCGCGCCGAGCGCCGGGACGAGGCCCCGACGGGGGGCCGTCGCCTCGCCGCCGCGCCTCGGACCTGGGCCCTCGGTGAGCAGTCCCGCGATGGCCCCGGCGCCCGCGAGGCACGCGAGGGCGAGACTCGCGGCGATGATGCCGACGACGGGCACGAGGACGAGGGTGGTCATCAGGGGGCCCGAGATCGTCCCGACGGTATTGGCGAAGAGCACCCGTCCAGTTCGTTCCCCCGCGCCGTAGGCCTGGCCTGCCTTTGCGGTGGCCGGGTGCCGCCCGACGAGGGCTGGGAAGATCGCTCCGGCGATGATGGCCGTCGGTAGGACCGTGAGCGCGGCGAAGATCGCCTGCAGCACGATGCCGCGCTCGTGGCTGCGCGTGATCGACAAGGACGCGTCCACGCCGAGGATGTCGAGGCCCCCGGCCACGTAACGGTGGGCGGTGAAAGACAGGGAGAGGATGGCGACGGCGCCGAGGGCGACGAAGAGGGCGTGCACGAGGCGCGGGGCGTTTCTCAGGGCGGGCGGAGCGAGGCGATACAGCGCCGCCCCGATGGCCAGGCCGATCAGAACTGACGTCAGCATCGCGGTGAAGGCGTGCACGTCGTGGCCAAAGACCAGGAGAAAGAAGCGGGTCCAAATCGTCTCGAGGCCCAGGACGACGAAGCCGGCGACAAACGCCAGGCCGAGGACGGTGCGTTCCCGGAGGGGGACCGGACCATGGTCCTTCGGTGCGCCAGTCGCCGATGTCTCGACTTCGGTCGTTTCGTGCGTTTCGTCTGCTCTCTCGGCGCCGACGTAGGCGAGGCCGAGGGCGAGGCTGCCGACCGCGATGTCGATGAGGGCGGCGGTGAGGTTGGTCGCGCGTACGCCGAAGGCGCCGAGGGCCAGGTATCCGGTGACGGCGCAGCCCAGGGCGGCCCCGGCTGTATTGAGTGCGTAGACGACGCCTACGCTCTGGCCGACATTTTGGCCCGGGGAGCGCGCTTCGACAGCCTTCACCAGCGCCGGGAGCGTCGCGCCGAGGAAAAACGCCGGGACGAGGACCACCGCGCTGGCGATGACGAAGCGCACGGCGAAGGAGCCCCATCCCGGTCCGATGGCCGAGAGCACGGGCAGAGACCACGCGTCGGCGAAGGTCGCGAGACTGGGAACCGCGAGGGCCGTAACGCCGAGGGCGAGCTCGAGGGCCCCGTAGAGCCGGAGCGCGTCTGTCCGGTCAGCGTAGCGTCCGACGACTAGGGCGCCGGCGCCCATTCCACCCATGACCGCGGCGAGGACCGCGGCGGTCGCAAAGGAGGCGTTGCCGAGCACGACGGCGAGCAGGCGGTGCCAGACGAGCTCGTAGCTGAGACCCGCGACGCCCGAAGCGAAACAGAGCGGAAATACCGCCCACCGAATCCAATTCCGTCGCCTCGTCGGCATCGCGCGCATCTTCGCCGTCGCAGCTCTCGGCGGCAAACCGACGGTCGAGGGACGTCATATAGTCAAGCACTATGGCCAGAATGCACAATCCGTATTTCTACTATGTCCCCCGGGGCGTCACCTTCGACCCATGAAGAACGTCTCCAGAAAGAGCGCACGTCGCCGGGCTCTCCGCGCTGCCCAGGTCGTCACCCTCGGTCTCGCCCTTGCCGGGGGTGGGGGCTGCTACGCGCAGCACGATCCGGGTCCCGACCCCGATCTCGCAGACGCCACCATCGCCATGGACGACGCTGGCCAGCCCCTCGTCGTCGCAGACGCCGACGTTGCGCCTCCGGACGCCGCAGTGGACGTGGGCCCCGAGGATGCTGGTCTGTCGGCAGCCGACTCGGGCTCGCATGCGATGGCTGACGCCGCGATGATGACCGGCTGCATCGGCGCCGAGGACTGGGGCGCCTGCTGCGACGAAATCGACTGGTCCTGCGATGGAGAGAACAGCTGGGGCTGTTGTGCGTGGGGCCCCTATTCTCCCCCGGAAGAGGGCGCTCTGCCGACACCGCGGTCGGTGAGCCAGCGGGTGGTCGCGTGATTGGCACACTCTCCTTCGGGCTCGGGGACGGCATCCTCCGGCGCGAGCATGAACGTATCTTGAAGACGGTCCTGCGCCGGGGTGCGCAGGCACCGGAGCGGCGCCCCGGCGAGACGATCGATGCGTCGCGCTATGACGACCAGACGCTGCGCGCGGCCCGCCAGGTCTGGACCCGGCGCATGGTCAACGAGCACCACTCGGCGGCGGTGTTCGCGGGGCTGGTGCCGCAGCTCATGGAAGCGGGCGCGACCCTCGACGTGAAGACCACCGTCCTGCGCATGTCGATGGACGAGCTCCGCCATGGCGCGCTTTGTTCCGAGGTCGCCGAGGCCCTCGGCGGCAGACCGTCCGTCGAGGTCGAGCTCAGCACCCCGAGCCTCGCCACGCATCCCGGGGTCACCCCGGCCGAGCGCGCGCTGCGCAACGTCGTCTTCATCGGCTGCCTCGCGGAGACCATCGCCGTGGCTTTCACCGCCGAGGAGCGGGACTGCACCGAAGACCCGTACGTGAAGAGGGTGATCACCCAGATCAGCGCCGACGAGACCCTGCATGCCCGCTTCGGGTGGGACTATCTGGGCCGGGTCGCGCCCCTCATGACGGACGAGCACCTCGGTCGTACGTCGCGGTGGCTGCGCACGGCGTTCGCCTACCTCGAGCGGGAGGAGATGCTCGAGGTGCCCAACGTGTCGCCCCCGTCCGAGGTCCTCCGCGACGAGGGCCTCGCCCTCGGAGTCTGCGACAACCGCCAGACCCGGGAGCTCTTCTACGAAACCGTCGAATCGGTGATCGTCCCGGGCCTCGAAGCGGCGGGCCTCAGCGCGCGCGAAGCGTGGGCGTCCCGGCGAGCGGCCTGAGGCACTTCAAAGGAGCGCGTTGAGGGCGGTCACGACGGCGCATGCGTCGCGGTGCGGGAGCAGCAGCCGGGTTCGGCGACCGAAGACGTAGACGACGTCGCCGGTCGTATTCTTCCGACCGCAACGGAGGGCGCTCAGGGGCAGCCGATACACCGCGTCGTCGCGCCGGCGGACGTAGACGTGGTTCACGGTCACCTTCACCTCGCGCGGGTGTTCTCGCCATGGTGAGTCCGGGCCCGAAGCAAGCCAGTCCATCATCGCTTCGAGGGGTTTCGGCGAGGCGCGCTCGGCGACGACCTCTTCGGCCGGCGCGTCCCGGGCGCTCAGCCGGTAGCCCCCGCGCTTGTCATCGTCTGATGGGCCCTCGTCCGGGAAGCCCGCTGCTGGTTCCCATTCGGTGTGCTGGGCGTCGAGCCAGCCCCGGTGAACCACGTGGGGGAAACGTTCGTCGAGGTGAGCGAAGATCCTCTCGACGGAAGCGCCCCAGGCTTCTTCGTCACGGCGGAAGCGTGCGATGAAGCGACGGCGGGTCTTGCCTCCCATGTGACGCCATTCAATCTCGAAGGTCGGGTAGGGGTCCGTCGCTTCGACCGAGACCAGGGTCTTGAAAGGGAAGACGAGCTGGTGGATGCCAGCCCCCATCCGGAACCCCGTGGGCTCGAGTTTGTAGTCTTCGGGGCGCAGCGCTACCGGGCGCAGCGTCTCGGCTTCGCGTCTCGGCGCGACGAGGACCATGCCGCCGGTGCTGCGCTCGGTGGTCTCGAACTTCGAGCCGTCGCGGCGTGCCCGCCGTGCTTTTTGTTCTGCGGCCCAGGCCTCGAGCTCTTCGGTGACGGCGAAGCGCCCCGAGAGGGCGTCGGGCGTCTTGCCGGGCTTGGTTTTTTTGGGGTTCTTGGGGTCTTGCGCCGACACGTCAGGGGGTCAGGGTCAATGTCGCCACCTCGGCGGTGGCGCCGGGAGCGAGGGGCACGTTGAAGGTGCCGAGGACTCGGCCGCCGAGGGCTATCGACACGCTTCCGGTGGTCGTTCCGGGCGCCGGCTCGCCGTCGGCCCTTTCGCCGCTCACGTTGTCGCTCCGGTCGGCGCCGTCGTCGGCAACTCCTGCGCCATCTTCGTCGCCGCAGGTCGCGACGTGGCGGAGAGACACGACCACCGTTCCGGCGACGGGCTGGGACCCGGTTGCGCTCTCGATCCGCGGGTGATCCCCCTCGGCGCATGCTCCGCGGCCACCATGGCCGGGGGAGATGCCCGGTGCCGCTTCCCCGTCGGGGCCGGTGACGACCAGGTCGACGTCGGCTTCGGATCCCCAGGTCGCGACGATCGTCAGCGAGCCCTCGGCGTAGCCGCATCCTTCGTCGATGAGGCCGTCGCAGTCATCGTCCAGGGCATCGCAGCGCTCGTTGGCCCCCTCGGTGCACGCGAGCTGCATCGCGATGGCCCCGTCGGCGGCGACCGCGGTCCCCCCCGTCGCGGGAGCGGGATCCGAGGATGCTTCGGGGGCCGGCGTCGTCGGGGGCGTCGAGCCTCCGCACGCGGCCAACGCGCAGGTCGCGAGGACTATGGAGACGAGGACCAGAACGAGGCTCGGGACGGCCTGGGCGGTGACGCGCATGGCGCGAAGCCTAGCAGCCCATCGAGCTAGTTGGGCTTGTTGTCGCGGGCTTCCCGCGCGGCCCGTTCGAGGGCTTCTTGCACGGTCTCTCGGGCCTGCTTGTTGACTTCCTCGTCGAAGACCAGGACCTCGCGTCCGTCGGGGCGCTGCTCGAGGCGGACGACGTTGCCCTGGGCGGAGCTTGCCTTGCCAGAGCGGCGGGCTTTCGGGCCTGAGGTCTTCTTGGTCTCTTTGGTCTTCTTGGCCTTCTTGGTCTTCTTGGTCTTCTTGGATTTGGGCCCTCGGGTCTTCAGGCGCCCAAAGAGCTTCCACGCCTCCGAACCGTCGAAGGGCGGAATGGGGATGAGATTGAATGCCGCGAGGGCGAGGTTCAGTCGGATGAACGTGTCGGCGAGCTGGCTCTCGAAGACACCCGTCGGTGCGTAGACGAGCTGCGTGACGAGCAGGGTGACGACAAAGAGGGCCACCTGAAAAATGACGCCACCCCAGGCGATGATCGAACTCTCGACGGGGCTCGGATAGCCCGTGTATTTGCACAGGCCGCCGAAGCCGCTCACCTCGACCGACAGCGCCTGGAGCCCAAAGCGCAGTACAAAAAAGAGGTGCCCGATCTCATGCCAGATGATGATCAGCACGGCGCCGAGCCAGATCCCCGGCGCATAGCTGAAGCCGCTGACGAAGAGCGCGAGCAGAGGGATGCTCCAGTGCGCCCGGACGGGCACGCCGCGGAGCTTGAAGAGAGTTAGGTACCCGCGTCTAAACATTCGGACCGAAATGTAATCACGCCTGGGTGCCGGTGGCACGGAGCTTTGATCACGCCGATTCCCCCCAATTACGCCCCATCGTGTGGACGTGAGGGGCCTCGGGCACTAGAGGGACCGCCATCATGAGCGATCAACGCGCGGCCGAAGACCACGTCCGGGGCCTCCTCGAGCACATCGGCGAGGACCCGGCCCGGGAGGGGCTCCTCGAGACCCCGGCGCGGGTCGTGCGCGCCATGGCCGAACACTTCTCGGGTTACGGCGAGGACCCGGCCAACCACCTCGCGACGACCTTCAGCGATGTCGAGGGCTACGACGAACTCGTCCTCGTCTCCGACGTCGAGGTCTTCAGCCACTGCGAACATCACATGGTGCCCTTCGTCGGGAAGGCTCACGTCGCCTACATTCCCAGCGGGCGGGTCGTCGGTCTGTCCAAGCTCGCCCGGGTCGTCGACGTCTACGCCCGGCGCCTCCAGGTCCAAGAGAAGCTCACCGCCCAAATCTCCCGGGCCATCGCGACTCACCTCGAGCCCCAGGGCGTCGCCGTCATCCTCCAATGCCAGCACTTCTGCATGTGCTACCGCGGCGTGCGCAAACCCGGCTCGTGGACGACGACCTCCAAGCTGCACGGCGTCTTCCTCGAGGACGCCGCCGCGCGAAGCGAACTGCTCACGCTCATTGGCATGCCCAAGGCCATCGGCGCCTGAGCAGCTGTGCGGCTAGTAGCTCTTTGGAAGCCTTGAGGCGACGGCGCTGAGGGCGTTGAGCACGCCGAGGGAGCGGGCGATCTTCAACTTGGGCCCTTCGACTTTGTAGTCGGGTGATACGAGGGCTTGGGCGACGTTCATCTGCCCACGGTCGAGTTTGCACCAGATGGCGTAGGGCGTGGTCGTCCGGGCCATCGTCGTCTTCTTGTCGAAGGGGCGTCGGCGCATCGGCCCGGGGGAATCTTCGACCTCGAGGACTTGCCTCACCCGCCCCCGATCGATGTGCAGGGTCTGGCAAACGTCCTTTCCGTCGGGAGTATCGAGGCAGATGAGGGCGATCACGTCTTCGAACTTTCGGGCGGCCTTCTGAAAACCGGCGTCGTCGTTGAGGGCGGTGACGTAATACTCCGAGAATTCCGGGGTCCAGTAGCGAAAGAGATCGGTCATCGGTTCCTCATTTGGGACCCAAGGAAGGGGGCCCCGTGGGGTCGGATGGTAGGCTTCTGAGCATTCGATGGCGAGATATGCAGCGGCAATCGTGGTGATCTTCCTGGGCCTGTCGGGCCCCGAGGACCCCACGCCTATCCCTGCTCCCGGTCTCAAAGTCATCGCCGATGCGGCCTCCCGGTTCACTCCGCCCTCCCTCACGGCCGCCGTGCGGTGCGACGCCCCGGTGAGCGTGCTCGGCTGGCTCTCGGTGGATCTCTCGGCCCACCCCGAGAAACACGAGTTTCGGGTCATCGCAACCTTCGGCGCTCCCCTGTCGGCCGAGCGATGGCAGGGCTGTCGGGTCCTCGAGCTCGACGTCGACGGCGCCGTAACCCGCGTTGAAACCCGCTACACGGGGGTACCCATGGAGCGCGGGGTCTACGACGCGGTCAACGTCGAACTCACCATCGACGATGTGCGCCGCATCGCCGGGGCGCGGCGGGTGCGCGCCAACCTCTGCGGAGACGAGATGGAGCTCCCCCGTGCAGAGCGGGCTGCGTTGTCGAGCTTCGTCCGGCGCTTCGACGAGATGGCGACCTACGATGGCCCGCCGCCGCCGAGCCCTCCCGAGGACCTCGCCGGGGATGCCCACGACGAGGCTCCACCGCCACCGGACCCCCCGGCCCCGGCCTGACGCCTGTTCACGCGAGGGCGCGTTCGAGCAGCCGCTTTGGTCGTTCGGCGAGTGAAAGAGCGCGAGCGGCGGTCTGGCCCTCGGGGCTCATCTTCGCCCAGGTCTTCCGCAAGATGACCACCACCGCGCTGTCGTCTTTGCCCGCGATGAATGTCTCGCAGTAGTGGGCGAGGAAGACCAGGCAGGCGACGTCCTCGAGGGCTTGGGATTCCGGGTTCGTGGCGCGGTGCTTCTTGCGCACGATGCCCTCGACCGCAGCGACCATGGCCTCGTCGTAGCCGACCTCACGGAGGATGGAGCCGGCGAGGGCTGCGTGGTGTCGGCTCGAATCGCTGCGCCAAAGGAGATAGCCGGCCCGATCCATCGGGTAGTCCCCCCGAGGCATCTCAAAGCGCTTGAGGTGCTGGGCCCGAACCGCGAGGCGCAGCGCTTCGCTTGCCTCGCTCATGAAGCTATCGAGGTGTGCGCTCATGCGCTGCGCGTAGAGGAGGCCCCTCGGTACCGACCCCCCCTCGGCTTCTTCGAGGACCGGGTCCTCGCCGTTGGCGGCGTCGAAGCGGGCGATGGCGTCGTCGAAGCGCGTCACTCTCAGCTCACTGACGGGTCATGGGCGGGTTACCTACGCATGCCGCGGCGCATGCCGCGGCGCATCCCGGACCCGCCTTTGTTGCGCAGCTGGTCCCGGATCGCCTCTTGGTGTTCGAGCTGCGCGTTCAACCACTGCTCCGGGGTCGCGACGAAGCGAGCCCGGACCACCGTCTCGCGGAGGTTGGTTTCGCTTTGGATCGTGGCTTCGACCCGGCCGGAGACTGACCCTTCGTCGACAGCCTCGATCGTCAACATGCCTTCGGTGCTGTGCAGGTATCGCGAGTTTCCGACCCCGAGGACCACCGTCGCGACGCTCGAGTCACGCCCCGCATGGGCCGATCGGGTCTCGTCGGTCGCAGCCAGGACCGGGTAGCTTCCGGGCACGAACCCCTCACCGTAGAAGGTGACCATCAGGCCGGTCTCGGCATCTTCGCCGAGGAGGACCTGGCTCACCATGCGACTGCGGCCGAGCTTCGCTGTGAGTTGCCGGATCGGATACTCGAAACGGATGTCGTCGGCGTTCCAGATGGGCAAGGCCACCTCGCTCCGGCCGGAACCCGGGGCCGTGAGGGCGTCGAAGCCCGGGATCACGGGCTCCGCGGGTCGTGGCTCGACCCTCCGCTCGGGAACGACGACGGGTTCCTCCGAGCAGCCGACGCCCATCGTCAGACAGGTGACGATGATCAACCCAAAGATTGTCCAAGACCGAAGCGCGCCCATGGTCCCTTATAGACCCCAATTATACTCTGAGGGGAACCGTGCTCTCTTTCGGTGGTCGAAGCGTCGTGCGCACCCTCATTCCCATTGCCTGTTCACTGTTCATCGTAGCGTCCTTCGCGGGCCCCGGTGCTCCGGGCCGAGCCCACGGTCAGGCCCTCGAAGAGATGGTCCAGGACAGCGATCGTCCAATCGAAATGAGCGCCTGGCACGGCGCCCTCGAGAGGTTAGTCCCGCGCCTGGACTCGTGCCTCGTCGCCGAGGATGCCCTCTACGAACTCGGTCAGAGCTGGGAGCAGGTCCTGGCCTCTGCAGATTGGGATCCCCGAGCCCCCGCCCCCCGGGCCTGGGTGCGCCGCGCCGGGCCTCACTTGAGGCGGGCATTCTTCAATCGGCGCCTATCCTCAGCGGCCCGCAAGCTCGCCCTCGTCCTCCTCGTCGAGGTGCAGCACCAGAACATGCGCCCGGTCTACCGGCGCATGCTCGAGCTCGACCACTGCCCGACGGACTGGATCTCCCTCGCGGCCCAGGGGCTCTCGCTGATGGCCCACCCCGAGGACGAAGCTGCCGTGATGCGCGCCTTCGTCGCCGAGGTTCCGACGGACGGCCGAGCCCCGGCGCCCTCTTCCTGGGCGCTCTGCGCTGCGACCGGACGCATGCTTCGGGGTGACGCCGTGCCTCCCGACGTCGCCGCCGCGGTTCGTCGGCTCTTCCTCTTCGGTCCCCAGCTCGCCCTTCAGGTATGCATGCCGCTTCTGACGCGCCTCCCGGATGCACCGGCGTTGGCCCAACGCGTGCTCGATGGGGAGGACTGGCCGATGGCGGTCGTCGGCGACGACCCGCGCAATCACGACATGCTCCATTGGTACGGTCGGGGCGGTGCTCTGGTCCTCCTCGGGCATACCGGCGGCGCAGAGGCGATTCCGAGGTTGGCGGCAGGGCTCGCCGAGGACTCGTTGATGGCTGCGCCGACCCGCGACGGGGCGGTCCAGGGCCTCGCTGCCCAGGCGGGCCCCGAGGCCCGGGCGCTCCTCCGGCGTGCGCTCTCGGATGCGGCCCGGAGGACCCCCCGGGTCGCCCACGCGCTGCTCCGCCTCGGCGACGAGGAGAGCGCTCCGGCCTTGCTTCGGGTGGCCCTCGAAGGAAGTGGTCTCGTCGAGATGCGCATGAGCGCGGCCAACGCCTATACGCTCCTCGCTGCGGGCCGCCCCGGAGCCGCTCGTCGTTGGGATCGAGCCCTCGCCCGGGCACCCGATCTCGGCCCACCCTTCGAGGCCCTCGACGCGCGCATGGCTACCATGGTGGGTCGTCTGGTCGGCGCCGAGCGCTGTACCAACGATGACGCGTGCTGGGCCGCCGCCCTCCACGACCGGGACCCGCAGGTCCGGGCCCGCGCCTTCTGGCAGCTCGCCCGGCGGCCCGAGTTCGACGAAGACGAAGAGCGCGCCCTCGCGGCGGTGGCCGCCGAGACCCTCGCCCGGACGCCCCCCAATGAGCAACACGACGTGGTCGCTGGAGCGATCGCGCTCCTCGCGCGCCTCGACCGTGACCTTGCGCGGCCGTGGCTATCGGTGATCCGCAGGGCTCGCGTGGCTTGGGAGGGGCGGACCAACCCGATGGGCCTGCCCTTCGACATCCCCCTCGCCCTCGCCGAGCTCGAACGCCGCCTCGTTTGAGCTCCTTGCCCTCGGATTGTCGCGTCGGAGCTCCGCCTTCGGTACGGTACGGCCTGGGGGTGCCGCCGTGTCGGTGCCGGACCGGCGCCGGAGACCGTATGAACTTGACCACCACCGTCGATGGTTTCGACGTGACCTATCGGCGCCTCGAGGGGCCCTCACCCACCCTGGTTCTCTTGCATGGTGCCGGCCGCAACCACCTCGCCTGGGACGAAGTGTTGCCCAAGATCGGCGGCCTCGACGTGGTCGTTCCCAGTCTGCCCGGACGCTGCGGTTCCGAAGGGGCGCCCCTCACGAGCATCGGGGAAGCGGCCTCCTGGCTGCGAACCCTGCTCTGGAAGCTTGGCCTGTCCCGGGTGGTCGTGGCCGGGCACAGCTTCGGCGGCGCCGTGGCCCTCGAGTACGCTCTCGGCGAAGCCGCGGCCGGTACCCCGACTACCCAGGGAGGGCCGGACCTCGCCGGCCTGGTCATGATTTGCTCTGGGGCCCGTCTCCGGGTTGCCCCGGCGTTGCTCGAAGAACTCGAAGAAGCGGCGAACGCCGGGCTGCACTCCGAACTCGCCGCGAAACTCACGGGCCGTCAGTCGGACCCGGAGATTCTCCGTCGCCAGGAGGCCGCGGCGTCGAAGACGCCCAGCACGGCGGCCCTGGTCGACTGGCACGCGGTGAACGACTTCGATCGCATGCATGACCTCTCCGGGGTTCATTGCCCGACGCTGGTGATCGGCGGCGACGCCGACGAGCTGACCCCGCCCAAATATGCCCGCTACCTCGCGGACAATATCGAAGGGGCCCGCCTCGAGTTGCTCGAGGGCGCCGGGCACATGCTGCCCTTCGAGCGCCACGACACCCTCGCTTCTCGGTTGCATGACTTCGTCACCGAGATTGCCGAGGCGGCCGACGCGGCGACGGCCGGCGCCGCGGTCGCCGCACGTCCCTTTGGCTAGTGCGCGATCCACGGCCACGGAAGGTTTCTCGCTCGTTCCGCGGCTCCCCCGCGGCGTCAGGAAACCTCGAAAATGCGGTGCATTTCCATCGGCTTCCTTCCTTGCGGGGAAACCGCGGTCCGTCGCGATACTCCCTCCCGTGACCATGAATCACGCACGAGGGTATCAAGGCGCGACAGCGAGCTCGATGAAGTCGGCGACCGCGTCCATTGATGCAGGCACGGCGCCGAACATCTGGGTGCCATGGGCGCCGTCTGCGTATTCATCGAATACCCACGGGCTCGGTGCCCCAGCCTCGAAGCCCTGACTCCAGGCGGCTTCCGCCGTCGAGTAGACGAAGCGGATCGGCAAGTGGTCGAGGACGGCGCGCTGATCGTTGATCTGTCGTTGGTTTTCCGTGTAGCCGCCGCCCGTGAGGAAGAC
>JAFDCW010001082.1 GCA_019312705.1 Deltaproteobacteria bacterium | reverse complement strand
GCTGGCTCCAGCCGCAGCCCCCGGCCTCTGGCATGACGCACTCGATAGCCGTCGCCACTTCGAATGGATCATCTTCGCCCGGATGGTAGGAGAAGGTGCCCACTCCGACCGGGGGGCACCCCGGTCGGAGTGCGGCTGTCTCGGTCCGAAAGACGCCGTCTTCCCCGAAGCGGGGCTCGTCGCAGGTGGGCACCGAGAACCCGCCGGTCCCCATGTCCGTCGTGATGACGCCGACCCGCACCTCGTGCAAAGGGCGCATATCGAGTCGCCCGTCCCCATCGATGTCACCGCTGCCCAACGCTTCGAGCAGCATCGGCAGTTGCTCCGAGAACGCGGCGATTTCCGTAGCCATGCTGTTGGAAGGGCTGATGACGAGAAGAAGCTCCAGGCGACGCCAGTCGACTCGGACCGTCAACGGGTAGAAAGGCTCACCGATGCAGGCGAGTGGTTCCGATGGTTGATCCCCTCCACAGGCCGACATCGGAATGGCCAGCGACATGACCAGCAGTGGCACGCGGGGATCCATCTCATTCACGCTACCACGGCCCTCGCCCTGCGCCTCGGCGTCCAAAAGGGGTAGCACGGAAGAACTCACGACGCGCGCCCGCCTACTCCACCCTCGCCGACCTGATACCGTACAGACATGTCCGGCAGCCAAGCCCCCGAACCGCTCAAAGTCGGGACCGAGGCGTGGGTTCGACCATGGAGGGGCATTCTCCGATCCAGATTTTGCCTGGATGTTGGTCCAAGAGTTGGTCGGCGAGGGTCCGGCTCCGCAGCAGGAGCAGGCATTGCAGTTGGTGGGCTGGGTTCTCGGACAGCAGCCAAACCACGCACAAGCGTTTCGGCTTCTCCTCGACATCCATTTCGCGGATCCGGTGGGCGCTCCCGAGCAGCTCCAAGACATCGCCGTCGGCATCGAGGATCCCGAGCTTCGCGCTCGCTATCTGTTCTGGGACTCGCTCTGCTCTTTGCCGACCGACCTCGCAGACGAGTTCTGTCGTCAAGGAGCCGATAGAGCTGCGGCCCTCGGCGTGCCCCTCGACCGAGATGCCATCTGGGCCGAGTATCTCGTGCTCGCCCACGCGCCTGACGCATCGCGGCCTGACTGGGCGAAATAGACGCGATTCGGTCTGAATCGACCCGGCCCGGTCCGGCCTGACGATGTTCCCGCCCACCCGCTGGGCGAAGTTTCTCGTCCCAGTTCTGCCTCGCCTCGGCACCTACGCACCAGACCCTGACCTCGAGGCAACGATGAACACGGCGTCCATGACTTTCACGCTCCCTTTGCAGCTTCCAGTCCTCCTTGGTTCCCTGTTGGCTTCCATGGCCCCGGCCACCGCGACCGCCCAGGTGGCCGTTCACATCACCGTGGCAGTCTCCCCGCCGCCCTCGGCGGGACCCCCTGCAGGAGCCTCGGGCCGCGAGACGGCCCCCGAGGGTGAGGAATCGACTTCGCCCGCGAACGCCCCGACAGCGCCCGCCGCGCTGTCAGCGCCAGCGCCGTCGGCACCTCCCCGGCCAGCTATACCGATAATGATCCATGTTCCGACGCTGCCGGCCCCGCCCCCACCACCTCCCGTGGTCGTTGTGGTCCCGGGCTCATCACCCACTGACGATGTCCCTCGTCGCCGTCGTGGAACGACCGCCCTCATCGCGGCGGGGTCCGCGCTATTCGGCGCCGGGTTCGGTCTCACGGCCACCATCGGCAAGGGAGTCGGCGAGGGCTGCGGGTTCTATGGCCCGGATCTCGACAGTGGCGACTGCACCCTCGATTCGCCGGGGAATTCGACCGTCGGCTGGTCGTACGTTCCGGTCCTCGGCCCATGGGTCCGGTTGGCGACGGCGGGGAACGACAGCTGGGCGTCGGCGTTCTTCCTCGCGACCGGGGTGGCCCAGACGGTGGGTCTCGGGCTAGTGGTCGCCGGCATCATCATGAAAGTCCGCAATGCCCGGGACGCGAGGGTGAGGTCCCGGGCGGATCAACTGACGCTGAGTCCCATACTCACGCCGACCGAGGTTGGCGTCTCTCTCCGCTCGAGCTTCTAGATGGCCTCTGTGGGCGCGATACTCTCTCCCCTCGCGCTCCTTGGTTGCCGGGCCCAGCAAAGGTTAGCCTGCTTCGACATCGCGCCATCGTCTTGGCGTTCGGTGCTCGAATTCATGCACGGCGCGACCCCTCAGAGCACTCAGGAGCAACTCGTCGAGCTGGTGCCCTCGGTGCGTCGGTGGATCTATCGGCTCATGGGCCCCGGCCCCGATTTCGACGACACCGTTCAGGAAGCCCTCGTCGAAGTCGCCCGCGCTCTTCCGCGCTTCGAAGGGCGCAGCAAGTTGAGCACCTACGCCCACCCCATCGTCCAGCGCGCTGGGTACAAGGCCATCGCGCGTCGCAAGAAGCATCGCGAGGAGCATCAGGACGACGCGTCTGCGATCCTCGACCGCACCGCCGGGACCGACGACCCTGAAGACCAAGTCCACCGAAGGCAACAGCTCGCCCGACTTCACCGGGTCCTCGACCAACTCCCGGAGGCCCAACGGGGCGCTTTCAT
>JAFDCW010000319.1 GCA_019312705.1 Deltaproteobacteria bacterium | reverse complement strand
TAGCGCCAGTCGCCCGCTAATGTGTCCGACCGGCGGTCGACGATGGTGCTCAGACACGCGGGGATGGCCTCGTCGCTGTAGACGACGACGTAGAACCCCAACATGCTGCTGCCCTGGGCGCCGCCGGCCGTCGAGACCCACGAGCCCTCTTCCACCACCGACCGGTCGTACATGCTGAGCAGCTCGATGCGGTCTGGGCTCCAGTCCGCCGGGGCCTCGCATCGGGTCGGCGGCGGAGGCGGCGGGATCGGGTCTTCGCAGTTGAAGAAGCAGCCCGGAAAGGTCGCGGTGACCAGGATGAGCGCGAGGGAGCGAGGGAATGAGAGTCTCACCGGCCAAACCTAGCAGGTCACGCCAGCTCTGCATCTGAGCCAGGTCAACGCCGCGGCGCTCCTCAGCCCGCCGCCTCGGCAAACGCGGCGAGGCTTACCTCACCCGCGGCACGCCGCGGTCCAGCGATACCATGAGCTCCCGGTCTTTGAGGCTGGGGTCCTGGGCCATCGCGACGGCGACGGGCGAGACGATGGTCTCTTCGATGAGCCGGCGCAGAGGGCGCGCGCCCCAGTCGCGGTGGTAGCCGTGGTCGGCGAGCCAGGCGCGGACGGCGGGGTCGACCCGGAGGGTGATGCGGCGCTGGACGAAGCCGCGGCGGCCTCGCAGCTTGGCGAGCTCGAGGTCGACGATTTGAACGACGTCTTCGGGGGAGAGGTGACTGAAGGGCACGACGTGGTCGAAGCGCCCGAAGAACTCGGGGCGGAAGTGGGCCCGCACGGCGCCGAGGTGTGCGCCGCCATCACCTGAGTCTTGGGGGTCCTCTCCGAAGCCGATGGGCGGGGCGGCGTCGGCGCCGAGGTTCGAGGTCATCACAAAGAGGGTCATGCGCGCGTCGATGAGGCGCCCGTCGACGTCGGTGAGGCGGCCTTCGTCGAGGACGCCGAGCAGCAGGTCGTGCACCTCCGGGCGGGCCTTTTCGATTTCGTCGAAGAGGACGAGGGACAGCGGCTGGGCGGCGAGGCACGTGGCGAGGCTGACGACACCGTCGCCGTCAGCCAGGACGCGGGCTTCGAGGCGGTGGTGCGGCTGACGGGGACGGCGTTTCCCGCCGAAGTCCGGGCCGGCGCGGCCGAATAAGGCCGAAAAGTGCGAATAGTGCGGAAAGTGCGGACCGTCCCCTACCAACAGGCTAAACCCTGGGGCTCATGCTTCGTATTGCAGTAACCCAGACGCACAACGCTTTTGCTTTCATGCCCGCGGCGGTCGAGGACCTGCCCGACCTCGCGGGGCGCCTCGACGAAGTCCGGGCGGCCAACGTCGAGCATCACGTGGCCCTGGTGAAGTCCGCGGCGTCCCAGGGCGCGCAGGTCATCGGGTTTGGTGAGCTCTTCACCGGGCCGTACTTCGCGCTGACGGAGTCTCCGATATGGCGCGCCTTGGCCGAGGACGCGCGCAGCGGCCCCACGGTGACGCGGCTGTCGGAGGCCGCTCGCGAACACGGCATGGTCATCGTCGCGCCGATCTACGAAAAGGATCCGGCGACGGGCTCGTTGTTCAATACGGCGGTGGTGATCGAAAAGGATGGCCGGGTCCTCGGCACCTATCGCAAGATCCACATCCCGGATGGGGCCAACGAAAAGGCGACGTTCAGCGAGCGCTACTACTACGGGCCGAGCGACGGAAAGATGGTCGCCACCGAGGGCGCGGTGTGTTCGTCGAATGCATTCTTCCCGGTCTTCCAGACGAGCGCCGGGCGCATCGGCGTGACCATCTGCTACGACCGCCACTTCGAGGGAGTGGTCGCGGCCCTCGCCGAGGGCGGGGCCCAGGTGGTGTTTTCGCCGGCGGTGACCTTTGGCGAAAAGTCGCGGCGTCTGTGGCGCTCGGAGTTCGCCGTCGACGCGGCTCGACACAACGTCTTCATCGCCGGCAGCAACCGCATCGGCGCCGAGCCACCGTGGAACATCCCCTTCTTTGGAGATAGCCACGTCGTCGGCCCGAACGGTCCCCTCGAAGACCGGGCGGCCCCCGGAGAGCTCGTCATCGCTGACCTCGATCTCGACGTCTTGGAAGCCCCCGACCCGGCCGGATGGCGCCTCCAGGTCGACCGGCACCCGGACCTCTTCGGCCGCTGAGGGCGCGGGAAAAAGAGCGTGCGCCTCGGAGCAGTAGCCGCGGGGCTACTGACCGTCAACGTACGCAACTGGCGCCGCGGCGGCACGAAAAGGGGGGGCAACCAACCCGGTTGCAACTCTCTACGTGCGCTCGGAGCCGAATGTCGTTATATAACAAAAGCGGACAATATGTCCGGTTGCCGCTCGGGGTTTCATCTCATGGATGATGAGACTGCCATTCTGGGTTTGGTTCGGGAATTGGGCAGGTCTCACCGTTATGTCATCCAGAGCCCTCACGGAGTTGATGCGATGTCGAACCGCAATCTAACCGGTGCCGACGTGCGCAACGCGCTGACTCATGCCGCCGCGGTCAGGAAGAGCGACGCGGACAACAGATCAGACTGGACCGTTCGCGGCCCCGATTTGGATGGGGAGTTCATTCACGTGGCGCTCATGGTGGACGAGAGTCCGCCCGGCTGGATGGAGGTCGTCACGGCTCACGGTGATGGCGGCGAGAAGAAGTGGCTAACGATGCGCGCCGGCTCCGCGAGGCCGAAAGAAGACGAGGGGAATGATGATGCGTCCAACGGTTGATCAGACGAACGCGTCGCTCGGGACTCCCGTGAGTTCGCGGGAGGTCTCGTGGGAACTCGACGGGTTCACCCTGAAGGCGTGCGTATCCGTGCGTGAGCACAAAGGGCGGGAACTGGTCGCGGCCCCAGACTTGGAGCGCGCCGAACTTCAAGCAGCTCTGAAACTCGTTGAGTTGCGTCATGCAGGGCCTGAGGGGTTGCGGTTCATTCGCAAGGCTTGCGGAGTTTCGCTCAAGTCGTTCGCCGAAGCGCTCGGCGTGAACGAGCGAACGATGCGGCGGTGGGAAGCCGGGGAGGGAGGCAACATGATCCTCGCTGCCGGGGCCTACTTCGACATCCTCAGGGAGAAGGCTGCGGGCAGGGATCCCATCGCCAAGCTCGAGGCTTTTCGCGACGCTCCTCCCGTACGTCCAGGCACGGTGATCAACGTGGGCGACGACCGAAGCGCCGCCTGAGGCCGCGCCCCGTCCAGACACATCGGTGGGCTCCCTCCTTGCGCGCGGTCGACTTAGCGGATAATCCGACCGACATGTCGAAGCTGTTCGCGTTGGTACTTGTGATGGCGGCCGCCTCAGGCCTCGGATGCGTCGACGATGACGTTCGTGGCTCGGTGGTCGATTCCGGCGTCGGCGCTGACACCGGCGCCGCAGCCGATAGCTCCTTCCCGACCGACGCTCCTGACCGCGACGCCACGGGGGCCGACACGGGCACCGGGACCGATGCGGGCGTTCCCGAAGGTCTGAACATCGTCTTCGACTACCGCTTCGATACGTCGGGCTTCTTTGCAGACCCAGCCCGTCGCGAGGTCCTCGAGGCTGCAGCGGCGGTGTGGGGTTCGCATCTGATCGACGACTTCGAGGACATCCCCGCCGGCACTTCCATTCGCACGCGCAACCCCGAGACCCCGACCGCTGGCGGGATGAGCTTCCGGGCCGAGACCGCCATCGACGACGTCTTGATCTTCGCGGCCTGCGCTTCGTTCGAAGATGGGACTGCGCAGTCGAACAATACCGCCGCTCTGTCCTCGGTGACCGACACCGCCCTCCAGGCGCGGCTGCGCGAGCGCTACGAGGGTAGTGACTTCGAGCCCTGGACGGGGTGGGTCAGCTTCAACTGCGACGAGGTCTGGTTCTTCGACATGACGCCCGAGACCGACGACGACATCCCCGGCTCCGACGCCGACTTCTTCTCGACGGCGATGCACGAGATAGGTCACATCCTGGGCTTCGGGACCGCCGATGCCTTCTTCGCCTTGGTCCCGGACGGTGACTCGTTCATGGGCTCGGAGGCGATGCGCGTATTCGGTGGCCCGGTCCCGCTGACGCCGAGCAACGTTCACTTCCAGTCGTCGGTGCGTTCCGATGGGTTGCCGACGTTGATGGATCCGAGTCGGACCATCGGCACCCGGACACGGCCGACGAGCGTAGACCGGGCCGTGATGTTCGATTTGGGCTACGAGTCGTCCGGACGCTGACAACGGTACGCGGTACCCTGCGCCGGTGAGTTGGGAGCCGATCGAGGAGTTCCCCCGCGAGAATCGGGGCGGAGGGGGGGCCTTTCGTGGCCAGGCGATGCCGGTCGTTGCGCGGCGCCGGGCGCCCACCCTTCCGGAGCGCCTCCGGCTCCTCTGGCATTCGACGCCGGAGCTGACCTATCGACGGTCGGTGAAGCGCCTGGTGCTGACGCCGGGCCACCTCTACGTCGAGCGCTTCGACGGTGACCGAGCCCGCGTGGCGCGGGGGTGCATTCGGGGCCGGCGGCTGGACCGGGGGTGCACCGGGCTCGCGGTCTCTTTCCGTGGCTGCACTCGATCGAGGCGCCCGAGGACTTTCGCGAGGTCCTAGTCCGGCGCATACGGCAGTCCGACGGCGAAGGGCCGAAGCTCCGCTTGTCCGTGCGGATCCTGCGCCCCGGTGACCGACGGTCGCTGCTCCTCGAGAACCTCAACACGATGAGCGGCTCCGTATCCGAGACCGAGGCGGCTGCGGCCGCATACGCGGGCCGAGTCGCCAAGTTGCTCGACCTCGAGGTCCTCGAGGGGGGGGGACGTCGGTTAGCCCGGCGGGGCTTGCTACTCCCAGCCGCAAGCCGGCCGGGCCACGGCGAGCTCCGCGGTGAGGGCGTCCCACTCCGTCTTGGTGCCTGCGGCGACCGCGGGCATTTCTATCCGGGACAGGTGGGTCGCGCCGCCGCGGCCGTTGCGTCCCCAGGCCAGCTCGATGTCCTCGATGCGCTCGATGAGACCGTAGAAGTCCGGGCCTCCGCCTCCGCCAGCGCCTTCCTCGCCCATCTCCATCGCTTCATATTCGTCCCGGTCGGAGAGTTCAGCCTCGCGTCGGAGCCCCCGGAGCGTATTGGTGAGGCGAACATGCGCGAGGGTCTTCGCGATCCAGCAGCGCTCGGCATCGTCGGCGAGCCAATCCGCGACGGAGTGGAAGGCGGCGGTGCTCGCGGCGAGGCCTCCCTCGTCGCTCATCATGGCGATGCGGACCTGGTCGGCACGAGCGCCGTCTACAGGCTGGACGACCTCGACGACCTTTTCGAGGATCTCGTTTCGCTCACGGCGCAGCTCGACGCGAGTACTTGGATCCACCTCGCCGACGAGCTCCTCGGACTGAAAGTCGTTTAGCGCGTATTCATAAGCGCTCCAACGCTCCTGGAACCATGCGACGCGTCGGTGGGCGAGGCGCCGGACGGCGTCTCGGTCGACGGCCTCGGCTTCGCCGGCGGGCTCCGGGAGTGCGCCGATGGCGAAGCGGGGCAACCGCGCCCCCCCTTGTGAGCCGGACGCGTGTCCCATGACCCGGAGCTCTGAAATGCACGCCTCCTGCCAGTCTTCGCGCTCCCCGGTGGTCAGCTCGACGAGCTCGATGCGGTAAACCCCGCCGCCGCCGGCCACGGGGATTGACTGGAGTTGGCGCGATGCGATGTCGAGCGGATGCACGACCACCTCGTCGCCATCGTGCAGCACACGGACCCTCGCGATGCGTTGGTTCGCCGTGAAGAGGTCCCGCGTCGCGTTGGCCTTGGTATACCCCACCGTCATCTGGATCGAGGTGACCGTCACGTCGTCCGGAAGGCGCACGTCCACCCACGCGCCGACCAGGTCATCGGACCGCGAGTTCCACGCCGATTCGAGGTCCCCGTCCACGAGGCGCTGCACCTGGACGCGCTGGTCACGGTAGGCGCTCGAGGTCGCGACGTC
>JAFDCW010000318.1 GCA_019312705.1 Deltaproteobacteria bacterium | reverse complement strand
GCTCCTGCTGAGCCTCTTCCCGAAGAAGACATCCACCACCATGGTGGCGATGTTCGTTTCAGCGGGCGTCGTGGCGATCTTGACCCTCACCTACCAGAACAGCGGCTGGGTTCAGTTTGGCTACCGCTTCAGCCTCGACTACGCGGTCATGCTCTTTGCGCTCGTGGCGCTCGGCCGGAGGCGCTTCGGCGGCGGCTTCTATTTGCTGCTCGTCTGGGCCATCGCCATCAATACCTTTGGCGCTGTCACCTTCGACCGGGCCGGCATGTTCTACGATGGCGACGCGACGCAGAACGTGATCTTCCAGCCCGACTGACGGGCCTGGGAGTTCGCGCAGCGGCCTGTGAGGCCTAGCGACGTCAGCGGCTGCGCGGGCGGCGGTCGTTCCGCTGGCGCGGCTGGTTGCTCTGCGCGTCTTCGCGGCTCGATGCGTTTGCTTGTTCGCGGGCCAGGATGCGCTCGCGGACCGCGACGTACGCCCCGGCCTGTTCCATCTGCACGTCGATGGCGGTCAGCCGTGCGCGGCCAACCTCGGGATTGGAGGCCGCGCGGTGTGAGTCGGCGAACTCGACGTAGGCGGCCCAGGCGAGGCGCGCCTCCTCGAGCTGCCCTTCGGTTTGCTCGAAGGTCTCTGCAATGCCCTGCATGCACCGGGCGCGGTAGGTGTCGTCGCCGCTCTGTTCGGCAAAGCCTGCGCAGGTGCGGAATCGCTCGAGGGCCTGGGGCAGGTTGCGCTGGGCGCGATCCATCTCCGCCGCGTAGTAGAACGCGACCGCGTTCGAAGGCTCGAGGCGGAAGGCGTCTCGGAGCTTGTCCATCGCGGCCTCGAAGTCTCGATTCTTGGCTCGCCGAATGGCGTCCTGCACGAGCACGATGTATTCCGAGGCGCGGGGCCGTTCGCCGTCATCCTCGCCCTCGTCTGCTCCGTGGGTCTGCGCCGCGCCGCTTGCCGCGGGAGCGTCCTGAGCCGAGGCCGGGGCTCCGGTGGCGACGAGGGATACCAGGATGAAGACGAAGGCGGCACGCATGGCGCCCATGTTAGAGCACATCTCGAGAATGCTCCAGTCGCCTCGCTTGCGGGGCGCGGCCGTCTGCCGCCGTCCCCTCGACTCGAAAATACTTTGCATTTCCTCGCCTCGCGGACGCGGCATCCGACCACGCCGCGCGGCGCGATTCTCGGTCGCATTCTCGAGATGTGCTCTAGCCCAACTCGGCTCGGGAGGGAAAAGGCCGGATTCGCCCCGGAATCAGGAGGCGCCGCGGAAGGCGTAGTAGTAACGAAGCACGCGCTGGACGTAGCGGCGGGTCTCGGCGTAGGGCGGTACACCCCGGTACCGGGTCACGGCGCCCTGGCCGGCGTTATAGGCCGCGATCGTGAGAACGAGGTCACCGTTGAATTTGTTTGCGAGCACGCGCAGATAGCGCGTGCCACCGAGAATGTTCTGCCTCGGGTCGAAGGGGTCCTGGACGCCCATCGAGGTCGCGGTCCGGGGCATCAACTGCATCAGGCCCATGGCACCGGCGCGGGAGACCACGTCCGGGCTGAAATCGCTCTCGACGCGCATGACGGCGCGGATGAACGATTCGGGCAGGCGGTAGAGGGCGGCGGCCTCGTGGATGTAGGGGTCGTATCGGCCGTAGCGGTCCGGAGACCGGTCTCGGGCGCGGACCCGGTCTCGGCTGGCCCCGGATCGGGCGGGGCCTGGCTGCTCGCCGCGGATGATTCGCCGGCAGCGCCGCCCGGCGGGTCCCGCGGGGCGCAGGTTGGTGAAATGCACCTCCCCGTCGGCCCGCTGGCACTGGAAGATGTCGGCCCGGGCCGGTGCTGCGGGCCCCAAGAGCATTACCAGCACCACTCCGGCGGCCGGGACGGCGGCGAGGAATGACGGCAGCGGCTTTTGGTGGCGGGGGCCCATCTATGACGGATTGTACGGGGCGAGGCGCGGGGACGCCAAAAGGTGGGTATTCTTCGTCGGCGATGCGCATCTCCTGTGACTATCTGGTTGTCGGTTCTGGCGTTGCGGGGCTGACCTTCGCCCTCGAGGCCGCCAAACACGGTGCCGTCCGCGTCGTCACCAAGCGTTCGACGAACGACTCGGCGACGGCCTGGGCCCAGGGAGGTATCGCCGCCGTCCTCGACCCCGAGGACACCTTTGAGGCTCATGTCGCGGACACCCTCGGCACCGGGAACGGCCTCAGCCACCGCGACATCGTCGAGATGGTCGTCCGGGACGGCCCCGACCGGGTCCGAGCCCTCATGGCCCTCGGTGCAGAGTTCAGCTCCAGGCAGGGAGAGGAGCGCCTCGACCTGACCCGGGAGGGAGGCCACAGCGCCCGCCGCGTCGTGCACGCCGGCGATATCACCGGGCGTGAAGTCCAGCGCGCGCTCGTCGACGCGGTGCACCAGCATGCAAACATCCAGATCGACCAGCATCACATGGCGGTCGACCTCATCGAACAGAGTCACATCCTCGGCGGCCCCCGGAGAGTGGTCGGCGCCTACGTGCTCGACGAGGACTCTGGCGAGGTGCACACCATCGTATCCCGAGCGACCATTCTCGCGACCGGGGGGGCCGGCAAGGTCTACCTCTACACGTCGAACCCCGACGTCGCGACCGGCGATGGGGTCGCCATGGCGTACCGCGCGGGGGCGACGGTGGCGAACATGGAGTTCTTCCAGTTTCACCCCACCTGCCTCTACCACCCCGAGGCGCGCACGTTTCTGATCAGTGAGGCCCTCCGGGGCGAGGGCGGCATCCTGCGCCTCGCCGATGGGACCGCCTTCATGGGCCAGCATCACCCCATGAAAGACCTCGCGCCTCGCGACGTCGTGGCCCGGGCGATCGACCATGAGATGAAGCGCACCGGCGCGGAGCACGTCTTCCTCGACATGTCCGCCCAAACCAGCGACTTCCTCCGGGAGCGCTTCCCGAACATTCACGCCGAGTGCATGAAGTACGGCATCGACATGACCGAGGGGCCCATCCCCGTCGTGCCGGCGGCCCACTATATGTGCGGCGGGGTCGTGGTCGACGCGGAGGGGCAGTCGAGCCTCCCGGGGCTCTATGCGGTTGGTGAAGTCACCTGCTCCGGTCTGCACGGGGCGAACCGTCTCGCGTCGAATTCCCTGCTCGAAGGGCTCGTCTATGGGTACGGCGCGGCGCGGGCGCTGGGCGAGAAGGCCATGGACGACTTCGTGGCACCGGATGTGCCCGAGTGGGATGTGGGCTCGGCCGTTCCAAGTGACGAAGCCGTCATGGTTGCGCACAACTGGGAAGAGCTGCGCCGGTCCATGTGGAACTACGTGGGCATCGTTCGGTCCGACAAGCGGCTCCGGCGGGCGGCGCGCAGGGTCGCGCTCCTCCAGGACGAGATCCGCGAGTACTACTGGCAACACCTCGTGAGCCGAGACCTCCTCGAGCTGCGAAACATTGCCGATGTCGCCGAGCTCATCATCGGGTGCGCGGCGTCCCGCCGGGAAAGCCGGGGTCTGCACTACACCCTCGATCACCCGGACCAGGACGACGCGGCCTTCGGAGGCGATACCTGGATCAGCTGGGAGACGCCGCCCTCCGTGCACCGCTGACGACTGCGCCCTCGCATCCCCGGTCGCAGATAGTTCTGCAGGCTGTTAGCACTACTGCGTTGGGGGCTCGGTGGATGATCGCCCTGGGCAGCGGTTTTGTGGGCTTTGTTGGTCGCCGACGGCAGGGTCCGTCCCTTTCGAGGCGGCCAGCGGAGGGCACAAGGCCGCTGAACGAGCGAGGGCCGTCGAGACCCTGACACAGTAGTGCTAGGGTCCGCCCCGCGATGGGTGAGATCGACGGTCGATTGGCCAAGGTGCTGGGCGTTTCGGATGTGGTGGTGTCGTTGCTGATCCTCGGCGCGGTCTGGGGCGTCTTGCCCACCCGGTGGATGCCCCTCGACATCCCGGCGACGCTCCTCGGCCTCGCCTTCGGGGTGGCCGGCGTGGGGCTGCTCAGCGCTGCGCCCTGGGGGGCCCGCGTCGCAAAGGCCGTCGCCCTCGTGTCGGTCGCCGGCGGAGCGCTGCTCTTCAGCGCCCTCGTCTTCACCGCGGCCCACATCAGCGGTCTATACGGTCCTGTCGGCGGCGGGGGCGCTGTGCTTCTCTTCGTGGTCGCGCTCTTGCTTCTGCCCTACTTGGTTCTGCTCCCGGCGGCCCAGCTGCTCGTCCTCACCAAGCACGGCGCGGACCGCGGGTGACCCGGCAATGGATCGCACGGGGGCTCGCCGTGTGGGCCCTCGCGACGGGGCTCGGAGCGCTCTTCGTTCACTGCCAGGCGGGCATCGACCCCGGACCGATGCCGGATGCCGACGCCGCGGGTTGGGCGTTCTCGGCCCTCGAGGCAGGCCGCCGGGGCGATGAGCCGCCGCCGGCGCCTGCGTCGGCCTCGAACTATCGCGGCGCGGGGCCCATCTTCGTCATCGCCTGGACTCGCGGGAGACCCCTCGTCCGGCACGTCGGCACCCCGAGCCTGGCCGAGACGATTGCGGCGGCGGTCGAGACCTTCGCCCATGACCGAGAGCTGGCGGCGCAGCCTGGCTGGGGCTCCGCTGCGGCGGAATCTGTACGCTTCACGGTGGAGGTCACCCGGGGGGAGGCGCCGCTCTGGCTCGGGGTGCCTTTCATCGAGAACCTCGACGTGGTGCCGCTGCGCGAGGGACTGCACCTGAGCCTCGATGGTGAAGATGCGTACATCACTCCGGAGCAGCTTCGGGCGGCCGACGTATACGACGTCGGCGTCGCGACGCCGATTCCCGACCTGACCTTCGGCGTGGACGTCGTCAGCCTCGTCGGACAGCTCGCTCGAAGCCTCGGCCGGGACGAGGAGGCAGCGGCCGGCGGGACTGTGACCCGGCTCTGGGCGTCGCCGTTGCCGGCGGAGAGGTACCCGGACCGCGTTGAAGTGACCGAAGCGGCGCTCCGGGAGGCGGTGGTTGAGGGCGCCGAGTTCCTGCTTCGCCACATGCTGCCCGACGGCCGCTACACCTACCTCTACGACGCCCGGACCGGGCGCGCGCGCCCCGCCAGATACAACCTGCCGCGCCATTCCGGGACCACCTACTTCCTGGCCCAGGTCCACCACCTGCACGGCATGCCGGCGGCCCGAGAGGGGGCCCGGCGAGCCCTCGCCTGGGTGAACAATACCCGCATTCGGCACTGCGGCGGGCCGTCCTTGTGGTGTGTCGAACAGAACGGCGCAGTGGAGATGGGCTCGGCGGCGCTCACGGCGTTGGCGGCGGCGGAGTTCCTGAAGAGCGGGGACGACCCCATGGTTCGGGAGCTCCTGGACAACGTCACGGCGTACATCCGCTCCATGCAGCGCGAGGACGGGGAGCTGATGCACCTCTACGACCTCGGGGCGCAGCAGCCGATCGACGAGCAGCTCATGTACTACAGCGGGGAGGCCGCCCTGGCGCTGCTCAGCGCCCACGAGGTCACCGAGAACCCCGCCGACCTCGAGGCGGCCCGGCGGCTGATGACCCACCTGACCGGGGCGGGATGGGATTTCCTCGGCAGCCGCTACTATTTCGGGGAAGAACACTGGACCTGCATCGCGGCAGGGGCGGCTTCGGACCGCATCGACAACCCCGAAGCCGTCGACTTCTGCCGGCGGTGGGCTGAGTTCAATCGCCACGTTCAGTACCAAGAGGGGGAGACCCCGTGGGACAGCACCGGCGCCTACGGCGTGGGACCCCTCATCGTCCCGCGGCTGACGCCGGTGGCCTCCCGGAGCGAAGCCTTCATCTCGACCTACGTGGCCGCTCGGCGGGCGGGCATCGATGACCCCGCTCTCCGGAGCCAGATCGAGGCAGGCCTCGGCATGCTGCTCGCGCATCGGTGGGCTCCGGGGCCGACGCATCTGATGGCCGATCCGGTAGGCGCCCGGGGCGGGATCCCGGCGACGGCTG
>JAFDCW010001081.1 GCA_019312705.1 Deltaproteobacteria bacterium | reverse complement strand
CGGTGTTGGCGAGGGGCGCCGCTTGGGGCTCCTCGTATTCCGGAGGCGCAACCTCGCCATCGCCTTCGGCACCTTCGGCCGCGGCAGCGTCGGTCGTCTCGGCGTCGGTCGCCGCCGGGGTGGGCGTCTCTTCTTCGGCAACCTGGGCCAGCGCAGCGTTCGAGACGCTCGAGAACGCGCAAACAACCAACAAGAACAAGGGCACTCGCATGCCGTCCATCTTGCTCACTCCGCCTCGCCATCGGAGGTGATGGGCGAGGAGCAATACCGGCACACACAATCGATGAAGGGCCATGGCGCCGGAGGGTTATCCCCCGACTACGGAACGTCAACCATCGAGGGCATCGAAGGCCGCGATATCCGTAGCTGGGTCGACCTCCTCGCTGCCCTCGGGGATCAAGAGCACCGCTCGCCCGGCGGCGACGCGAATGTGAGCTGCGTCGACGGCACCGTGACCGACGCCGACGGAGTGCAGATGCTCGAGGGCGTTCTTCACCTGCCGGAGCGCCACCTCGCGCCGACCGTCGTCGAGGGCCGGGTCGTCGAAGGCACGACCCCGGGGTTCCTCGAGGACCGCCTTCCCGGCTTCTCGGTCCACGTCAAAGACAGCCTGAAGGTGCGGCGAGTCCGCCCGACCGAAGGCGACCAGGCGCGCCGCCCGCGATGCGTCGCATGTGACGGAGCGTACAACCCGGTCGAGGAGCGTATCGCGAACCCGCGCGCCCCCATCGGGGAAGCGGTCGAGGACGACCCAACGCTCGTCGACGGTCGGTGCCGCGGTATCGGCGGTCTCTGTACCCCCGGCCTCCTCTGGCCGCGCCTCCTCCACCCCGGAGGCCACGTCTCGTTCAGGTGCTGGGTCACAAAATCAGGCCCTGGGAAGGGCAGAAAGCCGGTGAGCATGCGGTGAAGGATGACCCCGAGAGCATAGAGGTCGGTCGCAGCGTCCGGCCGCTTCGAGCCGGTGACCTGCTCCGGGGCCATGTACGCGAGGGTCCCGAGGAGGGCTCCGGTGAGGGTAGAACCGAGGTCCGTGAGGTGGGCCACACCGAAGTCGCCGATCTTCACGTCGCCGGTTTCACCAAAGAAGATGTTCGCCGGCTTGAGGTCCCGGTGAACGACACCGCGGCGGTGGACCGCTTCGAGACCGGTGAGCACCGACGACATCACGTGGCGGATGACTGGGAGGGAGAGCACGCGGCCCTCCCCGCCCGCAAGGCGGTCTTCGAGGGTGCCCCCGGCGACGTACTCCATAACGAGGAACGGACCGTCGGGGTTGAACTCGAAGACGCGAACGACGTTTGGGTGGTCGAGCCCCGCCGCGACCCGAGCCTCCCGGGCGAAACGGGTATAGGCATCGCGCCCCGCCGCACCGCCGCCCACGGTGAGCACCTTCACCGCGACCTCACGCTCGTAGAATCCATCGTGGGCGAGCATCACGCGCCCCGTCGCGCCGGCGCCGAGGGGCCGAATGATTCGGTACCGACCGGCGAGCAGGCGGTCTTCCCGCTGCTCTCCGCCGGCGATCCCCGCGATGCCACCCTCGTCGCCAAAGCACTGCTCGAGGTACTCGGGCACCGTCACCGGCAAGGTCGAGTCGGCGCGGCGCAATTCGTCGAGGCGGCTCGCTGCAGCTTCGTCGAGGCCGAGGGCCGCGAAGCAGGCAACCAAGAGCCGCGTCGCGGAACGACGCCGAGCTTCGTCGGCGGCAGCGGCCTGGAGGGCGCGCACCGCGTGCTCGTAGCGCCCGAAGTGGGCGAGGATGTGGCCGAGGCGCAGCGCAGCTTCGGTGTCGTGCGGGGCTTCGCGGGTGCGGCGCTCATAAAGCAGCCCCGCATCGCGGTAGCGACCCTCGGCTTCGCGGCAGCGGGCCGCGTTTGCGAGGTCTCCCGCGCGCTCGAAGAGTTCGGCGGCCAGGGAGACCTCCGCGGCGGACTCCATCAGGCGCGCCGCGTCGCCATCGCGCCCTTTGTCCTTTGCGAACTCGGCGGCGGCGCGGGCCTGGTCCGGGTGGTCGGCGAGGGCGTCGATGAGCTCGGCGGTGAGACCGCGCTCTTGCCCAGCGAGGGCATGGCGGTACGCCACGTCGAGGCGCCCGGCATCTTGGGCGAGGGCAGCTGCCGCCGCGTAGTCCCAGGCATCGGCAAGGAGCGCCGCCGCAACAATCGGAGCGCCGTGGTCCTTCGCGACGTCGGCGGCCTCGCGATACTTACCTTCGCGGCGGAGGGCGGCGACCCGGTCCTCGACGTCCTGGGGCAGGGTCACGGTGCCCTCAACAAGAAGGCGCCGCGTAGGCGGCCCGAGGCGGCAGCGCGCCGAAGGCGTGCCGAGCCGACAGGCCGACCGTAGCGGCGCCGGGAGTGCCGCACCGCTCCCGCTTCCGTTCCCGTTCCCGTTCCCGCTCCCGTTCCCGCTTCCGCTTCCGTTCCCGTTCCCGTTCCCGTTCCCGTTCCCGTTCCCGCTCCCGTTCCCGCTTCCGTTCCCGTTCCCGTTCCCGTTTCCGTTCCCGTTTCCGTGTTGAGGTGGTCTTGGAAGACTAGGTTGATCTCCCCCGCCTCCTCGGGGACCAGGCTGGTGCCCGGCGGGGGCTCGGTGGCCGTCGCTCCCCGATGCTGGGTCGCGATCACGTCGGTGCGCGCCGCCTGACGTTCGAGGACGACCTCCTGGTCCGACTCCGCGCCAGCCTCGGCCCGGTCGACCCAGTAATGGCTCGC
>JAFDCW010000317.1 GCA_019312705.1 Deltaproteobacteria bacterium | reverse complement strand
TCGATGAGAGAGAGCAGGTCGTCCGCCTGCTCCTCGTCGCGCTCGACGTCAGCGTTTCGCGTCACCCGGAACAAACCGAACTCGACGACATGCATGCCCGGGAAAAGCAGGTCGAGGTTGTTGGCCATCACGTCTTCGAGGCGCACGAAGGTGTGCTCGTCGGCGACTTTCAGAAAACGCGGAATGCCCGAGCCGATGGGCACCTTCACCCGAGCCTGGTGCACGTTCAGGTCCTTCGGGTTGTGCTTCAACGACACCAGGATGTTGAGCGAAAGGTTCGAGACGAACGGAAAGGGGTGGGCTGGATCCATCGCCTGGGGTGTGACCAAGGGGAAGATGTTCTGGATATAGTGCGCCCGGACGGATTTCTGCTCGGCAGGGGTCAGGTCGGCCCAACGCTTCAGGTGGATGCCCTGCTTGGCGAGCACCTTGGTGAGGGTCCGGAGCAGCGCTTCGGCGCGAGTCTGGAGCTCGCGCATGATCGAGTTGCACTCGGTAATCTGCTGCTGCGGCGTGCGCCCGTCGACGGTCAGGTCGTAGACCCCCGCGGCTTGTTGCTGCTTGAGCCCTCCGATGCGCTTCATCTCGAACTCGTCGATGGTCCCGCTGGCGATGGCGAGGAACTTCACCCGGTCGAGAAGGGGCGTCCTCGGGTCTTCGGCTTCGTGCAGCACTCGGCGATTGAAGGCCAACCAGGTGAGCTCCCGGTTCAGGTAGAGCGTCGGTTCATCGAGGTCGACCTTGGCCCCGTCGGCGATGGGCGGTGCCGGAGGCGGGATCGGCGCTTCGGTCTCCGGCGACGACCGACGGACAGATGTCTTCCGGGCCGCACCGGCCTTCTTGGCCGCGGCCCGCTTGGTGGCCCGGGCCCGAGGGGCGCGCACGCTGCCGGCGGCGGTGGCTCGGTCTTTTGGCCCTCTTCGCGGTTGTGTCATCGCGCGGGAGGATACCTCATCCAAGAGCGTGTAGGCTCGTCGCCGTGGAGGAAGGCCCGGGGGACCACGGAGGCGTACAGGGGACTGGCTCGGAGGCCCGACAGCCCGGCGCCCCGGCCGGCGCCAGCCCCGGGGCGGCCGCCTTCGGTGCGCGCTGCGGTGTGCATGCCGAGGCCTTTGCCGCGGCCACTTGCGGCCGATGTGGGACCTACGTATGCGAGCGGTGCATCGGCCACGTCGACCCGACCGGTTCGTACTGCCTGGCGTGTGCGCCCCGGGTGCGCTCGGTCGTCATCCCCTGGGAGAACGAAGAGCTCGGCTTCCGCCGGCGGGTGATCGACACGACGCTGCTACTGGTCAAGGAGCCGGCCCGCGCCTACGGTCAGATGGCCGACGGCTCGCCCGTCCGGGCGGTGCTCTTTGCCGTTCTCGGGGGGCTCCTCCAGGGGGGCGTGATGGCCTTCCTCTACGGAGCGCTCTTTGGCTGCATGGCCGGGGCGACCGCCGCCGAGAGCGGTTTCGGTGAGGAAGCCGGCATGACCGCCGGCATCGCGGCGCTCATGGTCATCGCTGCCCCGATCATGACCATGGTCGTCGCCGTCACCTACGTGCTCTTCATCTTCGTGCCCTATCACGTGACGGCCCGGGCTCTCGGGGGCGAGGGCGATGCGGGCGCGAGCCTCCGGGCCGCGGCGTATACTCAGGTGCTCCAGTTCGTGATGCTGCCCTTCCTCGTGCTGCAAGTGATTCCGTTGGTCGGGACCATCGTATCCATGGCGGTGTTGGCCTACGTCACGGGCTACATCGCCTACGCGCTCTACAACCACGCCCTGGGCGTTCACCGCCTCGAAGGCGGCGCGGCCGTGGCGGCGGCCGCCGCTCCCGTCGTGCTCGCCGTCGGCGCGTTCGGGGCGATCTTCATCGCCGCCCTCGCGTTGGTGTTGAGCCTGTCTCAGTACTGAGGGGGCGCGTACGAGAACCAGGCCCGGCGCGGCTACCGGTCTCGTAGCCCGTGGCGCCGCAGGTACCGGAGCGCGCCAAGCGGCTCGGCGCTGGTCGCGGCGAGGACGCCGCCCATCATCGCGCCGATGACGCCCACCGTCGCGACCTCGGAGCCGCTGAACAAGAGCCCCGGGATGGGTGATCGCGGACGAAGCCACGGGCTCTCGAAGCGCTTCGGGGTGGGCTCGATGCCGTAGATCGAGCCTTCGATGGGCCGCGTGAAGTGCTGCGTCGAGACCGGCGTCGAGAGCTCGGCGAAGCGCAGCATCGGCTCGAGCTCCGGCATGTGCTCGAAGAATTGTGCCAGGAGGCGCTGCTCTAGGTCTTTCTTCATTTCGTCGTAGGCCGCCCCGCGCTTCTTCCACGGCTCGTCCTGCCACTCGGCGAAGGACTTCCAGGGCACGAAGGTCACGACCTCTCCCGTATGTCGGACCTTCGGCCCCGGGTCGTGCTCGGGGTCTTTGAGGGACGGGAATGAGCAGTAGAGCACCGGGGCCCGGGAGCCCGCCTCGTCGCAGTACCAAGCGTCCGCCTCGATGTCCCAGGTCTCGTAGAACCACTTGTTCGCGGCGCTCGCCCCGGCCTCGCGGATGTCCCCCTCGAAGCCGAGATAGAGACAGACGTGGGCCGAAGCCGGCCGGAGCTCTTCGACGGAACTCACCCACTCGGTGTCGGCGACTCCCTCGGGCAAGAGCCGGCGTAGCGTCGACATCACCCCCGCGGCGCTGATCACCCTCGGGGCCCGGACCTCACGACCGTCTGCCAATCGCACGCCGGCGGCGCGCCCCCCTTCGATGAGGATCTCGGAGACGTCGGCACGAATCGCCGTCCACCCCCCGGCGGCGGCGACGGTCCGGAGCAGCTCTCGGGCGATGCGCCCGGAACCCCCGACGGGATAGTGGGCACCCCACTGAAAGTGCTTCGTGACGAGGGCCTGAATCGCGAAGGACGAGTTGTGGGGAGTCGAGCCGTAGTAGCCCCACTGGGACGCCAGGACGGACCGGAGCCGCGGGTCGGTGGTCAGCTCTGCCAGGACCGATTCGGTTGTCTCGAGGAAGTGGGCCCGGGCCTTGCGCGTCAGCAAAGGGTCCAAGAGCTTCGCCGCCCCCGGCGGGGCGAGGCGCGAGAGGTAGTAGGCCTTCATGACGCCGGCGACCTCGCGGACCCGATTGAGGTAGCGATGAATCGCTTCCGATTCGTTTGGGAAGGCGGCTTCGAGGTTCGCCCGGAAGGCCTGGGGCGTATCGGGGAAGTCGATGCGCACGCCGTCGGGCCAATGGAACTCGTCGTAGACGGGGCCGAGGGAGGCCCACTCGAGGCGCCCGTCGGTGAGGGCTGCGAGCAGCCGCCCGGTCATCGACTTCTTGGTAACCTCGCCCACCGCGTGCACGCCAACGTCCCAGGCGTAGCCGGGGCGCTTGAAAACGTGGGTGAAGCCTCCGGGCACGTAGTGTTGTTCGAGGACCAACACCCTCTGTCCGATCTTCGCCAGCAGGGCGGCGGTGGTCATGCCGCCCATGCCCGAGCCGATGACGACGCAGTCCCAGGGGCCTTCGGGGATGTGTTTGCTCCAGCTCTTCTCGGGCGGCATGACGGAAGCTTCCTGGTCTACACGGCGGCATGCTACTCGAGGGCTCGGCCCCGGGGGGTGATATCCGACTGCACCGCTTCGCCAAGACCCCATGGCAGCGGATCAATACGCAGTGCGTTCCTATTGGGGGCTGACATTCTGTGGTTGCGGGGTCGGGACTCCCGTCCGATTCTGAGCCAAGGGAGAGACCTCCATGAGTGAGCTGAACGCACAAGGCCCGGATCTCACGGGGAAGATCGTCGTCGTCACCGGGGCCAACTCGGGCATCGGCTTCGAGGCCGCGCGCCTCCTGGCCCGGCGCGGCGCAACCGTCGTCCTCGCCGGGCGAAATGACGCCCGCGTCGCGGATGCCCAGGCGCGGATCGTGGCCAACTACCCCCCGGCCCAGACCGCGACCCAACGCCTCGACCTCGCCTCCCTCGCCTCCGTGGCCGCCGCAGCGGCCGAGCTCCGAGAGAGCTACCCATCCATCGACGTACTGGTGAACAACGCCGGGGTGATGGCGTTGCCAAAACGGGCCACCGCCGACGGGTTCGAGATGCAGCTCGGCGTCAACCACCTCGGCCACTTTGCCCTGACCGCTCAGCTCTGGCCGGCGATCGCTCGCCGTGTGGTGACGGTCACCAGCCTGGTGCACCGCATCGGGAAGATCGACTTCGACGATCTGATGGGGGAGGGCCAGTACCAGAAGTGGCCCGCGTACTTTCAGAGCAAGCTCGCCAACGTGCTCTTTGCCCTCGAACTTCACCGCCGGAGTGAGGCCCTGGGATCGACGGTCAGTTCAGTCCTCTGTCATCCTGGGTACGCCTCCACGAACCTCCAGAGCGTCGGGCCGACCATGGAGAAGAGCGGTTTGCTGAAGGGCGTCATGGGCTTCGGAAACGCGGCCATCGCTCAGTCTGCCGAAGCCGGGGCCTGGCCGACCGTGACCGCCGCGACCGAAGACCTCCCGGGGGGCTCCTTCGTTGGGCCCAAGGGCCTCATGGAGTTCCGAGGACGCCCGGGCCTCGTGAAGATCGCCCGCCGCGGCCACGACGAGGCCGTCGCGGCGCGCCTCTGGGAGGTCTCCGAAGAGCTCACGGGGGTGTCGTTCGAGGTCGGGAACGGCGGCTGACGATTCGGTGCCGCCGGGGCGCGCTCAGCCGTTCGGGGCCGCGTCGAGGAGGGCCGGGGCGACCAGTGTGCCGTCCTGGGATTCGAGCTCGACCGCGACCAGCTCCGGGCCCAGGCCCGGAATCCAGCGTAGAAATTTGGTCTCGAGTTCTCCGTCGAGCCACCGGAGCACCAGGTGCGTTCGGCTGGCGCCGAGATTGTCGTCGAGCTCGTCGCTGCCCCAGTTACCGAGGTTCACGTAGGTAGCATCGTTCCCTACATCGATCATCTTCGGCTCGTGGGTGTGGCCCATCACGACGTAGCGGGTCGGCAGGATGTTGGCGATGTGCCGGGCCGCGGCGCGCATGGTCTCCGCCGGGTCGAGGTCCCGGCTCCGAAAGCGGTCGGTGACGTAGGAGACGAGGAGCAGGGCCGCGACCAGAGCGAGGGCCGTCCCGGCACCCCAGAGCAGCGGCAAGAAGATGAAGGCGAGAATCGAGAGCAGCCCCGCCAGGAGGATGAAGACGATTCGGTCGAGGAACATGCTGCGCAGGACAGCGAAGCCCCCGCGGGTCACCGGGGTGGGCCAGAGGGCCGCGAGGGAGCGGACGACGCCGACCCCCACGTGGTGTCGGCTGGCGACGGCCTCCATGCGGCGCTCGTGCTCGGCCCGGAGGGCCTGGGCCGCCACCCCGAGGTGGGCGCGCCAGCGCCTGAGGGCCCGGCCCGTCGCGGTCAGGTAGCGCACGCCGAGGCTCACGGCGCCGCCAGGGCCGAAGGACCAGCCGATTCGCAGATAGTCGATGAAACCCATGCCCTCATGGCCATGGGAGTGCAGCCCCGGCGTCGGGCGCACGACGTAGCGGAGGAGCAGGTCGGCGAAGGACCAGGAGATACGCTTCGGGTCGAGGGGGGAGACTGGGTTCAAGACGTGGTGATAGCTGCACATCGCGTCGAACTGGTGACCGTGTTCGACGTAAAGCAGCCCCTCTTCGTAGTAAAACCACGGGTAAACGGTGATTCGCTTGGCGATAAGGGCCCGGTCGGCGCCGTCCGGGGCCCGGTCAGTGATCGCCTCGACGAGGGCGTCTCGGGCCGCTTGCCAGTGGAATTCGACGTCGTGGTTGCCGCGAACCAGGGCCAACGTGTGGCCGTCGGCGACGAAGGCCGCGAGGCGGTCGAAGACCCCCGAGTGGCGCCGGGCGACGGCGCGCATCTTGAGGGCGGCGTGCTCCGAAGTGCTGCCGAGGCCGTGCTCGCGTTCTTCGGCGTTGAGCGGCATCGCGCCATCTTGCTCGGTATCGGGGGGCGCGATGCTCATGCCGATGAAGTCGACCAGGTCCCCG
>JAFDCW010000316.1 GCA_019312705.1 Deltaproteobacteria bacterium | reverse complement strand
TCAAGAACCCGACCGCAGCGCCGTTCGATGCGCCGTCATTCCCGCGGGCCTCGGCCTCAAGAAGGACGGCGCATCGAACGGCGCTGCGGTCGGGTTCTTGATCTCAACCCCCCAAACCGGCGTCGACTCGATCCTCGTCAGTGCTTCCTTCCTCGGGTGGCCTTTCGCCCTCTTCAAGGTGGCGAGCGCCTTCGTGCTGGGCCTGGCGGGGGGGGCCGTGACCGACCTCGTCGACCCGGGCGATGATTCCCCCCCGCTGGCTTCGACCAGCTCGGCCAGGCGTTCTTGGCGGGACGGCCTCGACCACGCCATCGACATGATCCGCACCATCTGGCGCTGGCTCCTATTCGGGGTCGTCGTGAGCGCGGCGCTCACGACATTCGTGCCTCCGCACGCCTTCATCGGCCTCGCGGCCTACGGAGGAGCCGTCGCGATGGTGGCCATGCTCGCCGTGTCGGTGCCCCTCTATGTTTGCGCGACCGCATCGGTACCCATCGCCGCCGCTCTCGTGGCGGGCGGTTTCCCCCCGGGCGCCGCGTTGGTCTTCTTGATGGCGGGGCCGGCGACGAACGTCGCGACCATTGGTGCCGTCAAACGCGCGTTCGGCGTGAAGACCCTCGGCATCTACCTCGGGACCATCATCGTGGGCAGCCTCGGGCTCGGCTGGGCATTCGATTTTGTTCTCATGGGCGAACTCGGGGTGGCGGCGGCCGAAGGCACGCACCACGCGCCGGGAGTCATCGCTCTGGGTGCGACGGTGGTGCTCTGTCTACTCTTTGCGTTCTTTGCCTGGGAAGAGCTCGGCGCTCGCGTTCGTCGTGCCGGCGCTTCGAAGGGTGCCGCGGGGCCCTCGGTGGATCTCGACGTGCAGGGCCTCACCTGCGATGGCTGCGTGCGCAAGCTCGAGAAGAAGCTCGCCGCCGTCGAGGGGGTCACAGGGGTGCAGGTCGTGCGCGAGCCCAAGGGGCATGCCGCCGTAAGGGGAAACGTCAGCCCCGAACTCGTGCGTGAAGCCGTGCGCGAAGCTGGCTTCGAGCCTCTACATTCTGAGGGGTGACGGCTGTCTTAGCGCGTCCTTTGATGGGGACGCCTCGTGGCCTCGTCCTCGCCGCCCCTTCTCTCGAGAGATTTCTGCGTGGCGTGCGCAACGTCGAACGCGCCCTATGATGAAGAGATGACCCTGACTCGGCCCCGGCGGGCACCTCAGACGCGCCACGAGCAGCGCGATGTCACGGTAAACGGCCTGCGCCTCCGCTATATCGACATTCGACCGGCCGTCGAAGAAGACGAACCAGTGCTCCTCATTCACGGCCACAGTTCTCGCCTCGAGGAGTACGAAGACCTCGTCCCGCACCTCGCCGCCCGTCGCCGCGTGCTCATCCCCGACATGCCGGGGAGCGGCTACTCGGACAAGCCGGAGCGCAACTACGACCTGACCTTCCTCGAAGACAGCCTCCTCGGTTTCCTCGATGAGATGGGGGTCGAACAGACCCATCTCGCGGGCGGCAGCCTCGGCGGCAACCTCGTCCTCCGCCTCGCGCGCCGGCAGCCGCGCCGGTTCTCACGTCTCGCCGCTTGGGCGCCGGCGGGCGCTTGGGAGCCCCTGCGCGCTTGGGCGGTCACGGCGCGTATCATGAAGCGCCTGAAGTTCATGTTCTGGCCTGCTCTCTATATCCAGTCTCGCTTCTGGTATCGCCGTGACTGGCCGGGTCGGGACGCCGCCCTTCGCGATGCGTGGGCCTACTACGAGGAGGTCTACGGCGACGCCTTTCATCGAATGTACTGGGACATCGGCATCGCTCAGGTCGAGCAGAGCCTCTTCGGAGGAGCGTCGGACATCGGCCACGCCGTCTATCTGGCCTACGGTGACCAGGACAAGGGGCTCGACATGGATCGAGGGGTTCAGCGCCTCGCGACGCTCCTGCCGAAGGTTCATCTCCGGGTCTTCGAAGGCGCGCGGCATTCGTTGGCGAACGAGGTCCCGGCCGAGCTCGGGGGAGAAGTCGACGCGTTTCTGTCCGAAACCGCCGCCTGGCGGCCTCGCTGAGATGGCTCTGCCCGGACTGGACTAACGTAGCTTCGAACGGTGTCGCTACGCCGTGAATGCGCGCAGTCAGTTCGTTTAGTCAGTCACCATTGACGGGTCTCTCTCCGAGCATACTTAACGCGTGTACGCGGGAGGTTGGTCATGGAAAACAAGACTTGGATTTTCACCCTCGCGGTAGTCCTCGCCCTCGGTGGCGGCGGCTATGGCGCCTGTGCCGCGGTGACCGATGGAGGGGTAGGGGAGGCGCTCACCGCCGAAATCCCCGACGACCCATCGATTGTCATCCCGGGGCAAGAAGACCCCCTCTACGTTCCCGACGGTGGTGCCGGGCTTGTGGTGGAGGTCCCCGAGTTTGAAGTGGATGTTCCCCAGGACCCGGTGGTCGAGTTCGAGGAGGAGCTGACGATGGATGTGCCGGAGGACGGTGTGGATCTGCCCGCCGACCCTCAGGACACCTACGACTACGCGGACGTCGCGTCCCGGACCTGCGGGATGGAAGTCTGCGGCGAGGGCGAGCGTTGCTGCCAACCGACGGGTCTGTGTTTCCCCGTCGACTGTCAGGACTGCTGTCACGCGATGGTCGACCCGCCGGGGGCTGACCCGGTGCTCGTTCCAGACGAGCCCGGACCGGTCAGCTGACGATCGCGGTTCGAGCTCGAGCGAAAGTACCCACGAGCGAGGTCCGCGGCGGCGAGGCGAAGACCCCCGTCACCGCGGACGAATGGCTGGTCTTTGATGTGCCCGACATCCCCGAGCCCGTCGATTGACGCCTTCAGACGTCGGAAGATGCGGGGGCGGCGGCCGGCTGAAGCACGAGGTCGAGGTATTGCCCACTCTTGCCCTGCTTTTCGAAGGCGCGCACATCGAACGCACCCTCGTCGCCGGCGATGTCGCCGGTCCAGGTCGGGGCCGGGCCGTCGTCGCCTCCGCGTCGGCGCTCGGGGGCGGGGTCGAGGGCGCCGCGGAACTCCTCCGGAGGATAGGAATTAGTGCCGTCTCGCGGAGGCGAGAAGGAGAGAACCAGTTGGTTCTCTCGGATCCAGGCCTGGATGGCGTAGGGTTTTCCGTCGATGCGCCCTTCGCCCTGCATGTCGGGCTGGCTGGGCTTCCGCTTGTCGCGGTTTTCGAAGAGGCGGCCCTTGGGGGGGATCTTTTGGGACATGGCTCGCGCAGTGAAGCACGAGTTGCCCGGGTGCGCCCGTGGGCGGCTCGGCGGTCTCGGGCGAGCCTGCTGGGCCGCGTCTTCCGGGGCCACGCCGTCCACGCCGTCCACGCGCGGCATCCGACCGCTCGGCGAGAGCCCCGACCGTTCGCCCCGAGGGCATAGAAGCTCACCGCCCGAGAGCACGTAGAACACAGGGAACCATTGGAGGAACCATGCTGCCGCACCTAGTCATTTCCCTCGTCCTGCTCAGCGCCTGTGGCGCGATCCGCTCAGAAGAGCCGCCACCCCCCGCCGAGGTCACCTTCGGCGCGCCGGCGCCCGCTAACTACGATACCGAGTGGATTGGGCGGGGCAGCCCGACCCGCGACGCGCCCACGGCCGCGAGCCTCGAAGCCGGAGTACACGGTCGCTACGCCGTCGCTCCGGAGCGCGCCCTCATTCGCATCACGGTGGCTGTCGAGGCAGGAGACCGAACGGCCGTGGCCCAGAGGGCCCGGGAGGTGTCGTTGGCGGTGCGCGATGCCCTCTCAGGCGGTACACGATGCGAAGCTCAGGTGACCGACCTATCCCCGCCCAGGCGCCGCGACGAGCAGACGTTCAGCGAAGAGGCGACCCTGCGTTTGCACATCACCCTTGCCGGGCTCGGGAGCGTTGCAGCGCGGCAGGAGGCCATCGAAGCATGCCTCGTGCGCTTCTCCGAGGTCTCGATCGTCGCCGCCGATATTGTCGTCAGTGACCCGCTCTTGACCATCGACGATCCTCGGGCGCACCGGGCCGCTGTCCTCGCTCAGGCCCTCGATGGTGTACGCGAGGTCCGCGCATCGGAAGAGCCGGTCACCGCGAGGAGCTGTCGTTCCCGCGGGCAAGTCATGATCGTCGAACGCAGCCTCCGGGAGATCGCGCTGGGCGTCGACCTCGACTGTGGTTGACGCGGGATGCTGCCTCGGCCTGCGGCCGCCCCACGCGCCTCAGCCGCCCCTCCGGAGGAGGGTCTCGGTGTCCAATACTTCGTCGGCGTTTCCTTCGATGAAATCGCGCACCCGGCGGTCTTCGGTCCGGCGGATCTCGTCGGGCGTGCCTTGAAAGATGACGTGTCCATCATCGATCATCGCCAGTCGGTCGCTCGTGATGAACGCGCTCTGCATGTCGTGGGTGACGACGATCGACGTCACCTGGAGCTCTTCCTTCAAGTTGAGGATCAGGCGGTTGATGCGAGTGACGTTGATCGGGTCGAGGCCCGTCGTGGGTTCGTCGTAGAGGAGCACTTGGGGGCGCACGGCGATGGCTCGGGCCAGGCCAACGCGCTTCTTCATGCCGCCCGAGAGGTCCGCCGGCCACATGGTTTCGATACCGGGTAAGCCAACCGAGTCGAGGGACTCGTGCACTCGCTCCGCGATGGCTTTCTCGTTCATCTGGAGATGCTCGCGCAGGCCGTAGGCGACGTTTTCGGCGACCGAGAGTGAGTCGAAGAGGGCCGCGCCCTGGAACAGCATTCCGATGCGCCGCCGAACCTTGGTGAGGGTCGCCGGCGACGCATCGACGATTTGCTCACCGTCGAAGAGGATCGAGCCACCGTCCGTATCGAGGAGTCCGATGAGCAGCTTGAGCAGTACGCTCTTGCCCATGCCGGACCCACCGATGATCGTGATCGACTCACCCTCGTAGATGTCGAGGTTGAGGTCGACGAAAACCCGCTTGGGGCCGAAGGCCTTCCGGACCCCTCGGAACTCGATGAGCGCCACGCGGGTAATCTACATGGCCCGCCGCGCGTTTTGCTAGAGACTCAGAAAGAGCTGCGTCAGCACCGCGTCGGCAATCAGGATCGAGATGGAGACCACGACGACCGACGAGGCGGTCGACCGCCCGACGCCCTCGGTTCCCCCTCGGGTTTCGAGACCGAGATAACACGCCAGGATCGTGGTCAAAAACCCGAAGAATGGCGTCTTGCCCATGCCGGCCATGAAGTCCTTCATCGTCACCGAATCGATTGCGGTGGAGAGGAAGAAGGGCATTTCGATGCCGAAGCTGACGTTGCAGATGACCATCGCCGAGAAGACACCGAGGACGAGGGCGATGCAGGCGATCAGCGGAATCACGATGACGCCGGCGAGGACCCGGGGGACGACCAGCTTGCGGATCGGGTCGGCGCCGAGGGCCCGGATGGCATCGACCTGCTGGGTCACCGACATCGACCCGAGCTCGGCTGCCATGGCGGCGGCGATGCGGCTGCCGACGACTAGGCTGGTCAACGCCGGCGCCAGCTCCCGAGTCTCCGAGAGGCCAACGATGCGTCCGACCGTGTCCTTGGCGCCGAAGCGTTCGAGAGAAAACGCGAACTGGATCGCCATGACGATGCCTACGAAGATCGCGGTGGCCGCGCCGATGCCGAGGCTCTTGACGCCGAGGGCGTCGAGCTGGTCGACGAAGGCACGCCAGTCGAGGCGCGTTCGAAAGAGTGTGACGAGGGTCCTGCGGATCAGGATGGTGACCCGACCGACGTGCTGAAAGAAGCGGTAGAGCGTATCGCCGGCGCCGACGATTCCGCCCTTCGGCAACGGTCCTCCCGGAGGCGGAGGTGCGCTAGTGGCCGTCACCGGGGGCCCCCGGGGCGGAGCCCAGAGACCAGAGCCCGATGAGCCTGCCGCGTCCCACGCATCGAGACTGGCCTATCACGGGCTCGTCAGACGCGGCAAGGGAAGGCGGGCGAGGGCTGTCGGGGCACGCGGTGCAGATGGGGCCGATACGCACGTACCCC
>JAFDCW010000315.1 GCA_019312705.1 Deltaproteobacteria bacterium | reverse complement strand
GCTCGGTTCACAGCTTCGATCGCGTTTTTCAACGCCTTCTGCTTGTCCTTGTTCATCACTTGCTCTCCTCGGCTTTCTTGGTCGCTTGCGTTGTCGTTTGCTTGGTCTGGCTTTGGCGCTTCGGTGCTCGCTGAATGACCGGGGTATTCGCCACGGGGGTTTCGCCTCGGTACTGGAGGGCCTCGGCGACCTCGGCGGCGTCGACGTAGTCCTGGTCCGCGAGATCGGCGAGGGTCCACGCCACCCGGATCACCTTCACGAAGGCCCGGGCGCTGAGGGCGAGGCGCTGGGCGGCGTCGTCGAGCAGTCGGATGGCCTCAGGGCGCACCCCGGCGTCGAGGGGCGCCCCGACTTCGATCGCCCCGAGGCGCGCCGTCCGGCGCTGTCGGGCCGCGACGACGCGGTCGCGCACCGCCCTACTCGACTCACTCGGCGCGCGCCCCCGGAGCTCCCGGGCCGAGACTCGGGGGACCGTCACCGACAGGTCGAAGCGGTCCCGGAGGGGTCCGCTTACGCGGCTCCCGTACCGGGCGATCATGTCCGGGGCACAACGGCAGACCCGCCCCGGGTCGCCGTGGTGGCCGCAGGGACACGGGTTCATCGCACCGACTACCAAGGCTCGGGCGGGCATCGTCGACCGGTGACCGACCCGGGCGACGACGACTTCCCCAGACTCCAAAATCTGCCGCAGCGCCTCGATGGCGTCGCGCCGGAGCTCCGGGAGCTCGTCGAGGAAAAGCACGCCGCCGTGGGCGAGGGTGACCTCTCCCGGGCGCACCGGGTTACCGCCGCCGATCAGCGCCGCCGTCGACGCCGTATGGTGGGGCGCCCGGAAGGGCCGAATCACGTGACCCCCGCGCAGAGGCAGAGGCAGCCCCGAGGCCCCGGCGATGGTGGCGATGTCGAGGGCCGCCCGGGGAGTCGGCGGCGGAAGGATCGACGGCAGGCGCCGGGCGAGCATCGTCTTGCCGGTGCCCGGGGGCCCCGACATCAAGAGATGGTGGTCCCCGGTCGCGGCTATTTCGAGGGCCCGCCGGGCGGCGCCCTGGCCTCGGACCTCGGCGAGGTCTGGGGCCAGGCCGTGCACCCCGGTCGTGCCCTCGCGGGTCGCCCGTTGAAGGGTTCCGGCACCGTCGAGGAAGGCGACGACCTCGGTGAGGTGCGAGGCGACGTAGACCTCGAGGCCTTCGGCGAGGGAGCCCTCGACGCTGTTGCCCTCGGGGATGATTGCCGTCGTCAGGCCGAGGTCTTGCGCGCTGCGCAGCTGGGCGAGCACCCCGCGGACCGGTCTCAAATCGCCGCCGAGGGAGAGCTCCCCGAGCAGCAACGTGCAGTCGAGGCGGTTCGGTGCGCAGCAGCCGCCGACGGCCAGCAGGGTCACGGCGATGGCGAGGTCGAAGGCCGCGCCCCGCTTCTTGAGGTCGCCGGGGGCGAGGTTGAGCAGGAGCCGGCGGTTCGGCAGCTCGTAGCCGTTGGCTTCGAGGGCGGCGAAGACCCGGACCCGGCTCTCCCGGACGGCGGTCTCCGGCAGACCGACGAGGTCGAAGCCGGGCAGACCCTTGCGGAAGTCTGCTTCGACGAGGACCGGGTGAGCTTCGATCCCGAGGACGGTGCTTGCGTGCACGGTGGTGGCCATGGGTCGACACCCAGCACGCCCCAGGCCACCCGGGTGCCCTCGACATTCCGCATACTTACGCGGCGCAAATGGCGGATTCACCGCCAATCCGCCGGCGGCCGCCGCCGGGCCGCCGTTTCGCCCTATCTGAATCCATGGCGTCCCCTTGCGTCAGTCGCCGAGCGCCCCCGCAGGCCCGAAGTGAGGCGTACCAAAGGTACGTCGCAGCGAAGGGCCGAGGAGGAAAGCCGGCGAATGGCGTAAGGGGACGCCATGGAAAGAGAAACGGCCGGTCCCTTTCGGAACCGGCCGCAACTCACGATTGAGCGCTGGGGCTCAGCAGGTCGGGTTGGTGCAGATGTTCGCGAGGCCGTCGGCGCGGCCAGTGACGCAGCGGAAGCCGGCGGGGCAGGAAGCGTCAGTCGTGCACTCGACCTGCCACTCCTGGCTCTCGGGGTCGCAGATGAGGTCCCGGGCGCAGGTCGAATCGGTGGCCGGGCACACGGTGTCGGTCGCGGAGGTGCAGGGGGAGTAGATGTCCCTCACGCCGGCGGCGCCGGTGGGCTGGACGGGCTGGAGGCACTCGAGGCGAACCAGGGTGCCGGTCCGCGGCTCGTTGCCGCTGGTGTAGGAGATGCGCTGACCGTCGTCTGCAGCCTCACCGCAACGCATGAGCACCTCCGAGGTGAAGTTGTCGTAGAACCAGCCGGGATCGGTCGGGGAGGCCCCGCCGAGGGCGGCGAGCTGGAGTACTTCGCAGACCTGGCCGCCGGTATCGGCGTCGGTGGTCAGGAAGGTACGGCCTGCAATCTGGTCGCAGCGGGTGACCTCGCCGGTGATCGGCAGGGTCTCGAGGACCTGGCAGTTTACGGTGCCGTCCTCGTTGGGGTTGAGCTCGCGGGGAAGGCAGGCGCCGCCGAGGACGTCGGCGATCTTCGCGATGATGGCGTCGAGGGCGGGCGTGAAGTCGGCCTGGCAGATCGACTGAACGATGCCTCCGGCGCCGGCCGCGCTGAGCTCCTTGGCGACCTGGACCATGCGTCGGGGCGGGAAGGCGAGGCCGCGGCCCGCGACGTTACAGGAGGGCTTGAGGCGGGTCATCATGTCGGGGTCGATCTGTTCGACCATGTCCGGGTGCGCGAGGATCGCGTCGAAGTTCGGGTCGGCGCCGGGGGCCGGCACCGCGTCCGTCGGCACGCCGGCGATGATGGCGTAGACGAGCAGGTCGGGGGTGATGCGCGAGGCGAGGAGTCCGTCGACGTAGCGTCCCGTGGGCTGGACCGCGCCGGGGAACTGGAAGCACCGCAGGTTGAGGTCGCCCGTGTAGATCGAGCTGGTCGGGTTGAAGAGCTCGGGGTCGAGGGCCGAGCAGTCCTCTTCGTCGGTGACCTCGATGATGGCGAGCAGCGAGTCGGGGCGAATGAAGCCGCCGTTGGCGCCGTCCGCGTGACCGGTGGTGCCCATGTTGAACGTGCCATCGAAACGGCCGACGGGAGGCTGGCCCGAAGAGGTCACGGCCTTGAGGGTCGCTTCGAGCTGCTGCTCGAAGCCGCAGCCCCCGGTGCCGACGACGGCGATGCAGGATACGTCCATCGCGAACTCGGACGGGGTGGTGGTGGCGGTGGCCGGCACGTAGTTGAGGAACCCGGTCGAGAACATGCCGGGGCAGCCGGCGATGGCGGTATTGCCGGTGCTCCGGAGCGCACCATCGTCACCGAAGTTCGGCTCCGAGCAGGTCGGCACGCCGAAGCCGCCGGTGCCCATGTCCGACGTGATGACGCCAACATTGAGGTCCCGGACCGCCGGGAAGTCTTCGACCCCGTCGCCATCCTGGTCACCCGAGGCGAGGACCTCGATGAGATGCGGGAGCTGCTGAGCCAGCGAGACCTGCTCCTCGGTCATCGAGTTCGAGTTGTCGATCATGAAGAGCAGATCGACCTTGTCGACGCTCGACACCCGGACCTTCTCGACGACGCCCGACTGGGTGCAGGGGATCAGCGGCGTGAGCTCGCGCTCCAGGCAACCGCTCGAAAGAGCCCCGAGCCCCACGATGAGCGTGGCGGTAAGGGCGGTTGAAAAGACATCGGCTCGCATCTTGGCTCCTTCGACTTCCTGCATCTCAGCTGAGTCGTCCCGCAACATATCGTCCGGGCCGGGCCCAGATCAATGTTCCGTTCGACCGGACCTTCGGTCTACCTACAAACGGCATGCCAGCCGCCCCCCCTGTGAGATCACTGGGTTTGTGTAGGCTGGCCGCCCTTCGAGATGCCAACATTGTTGGCGGTGTCGTCAATCTAGTTGTCATTTGGTGTCGGGCGGCTCTGGCTCCGCTTCCGTCATTTGGGAGTCGTCGCGGGTCCCCCCAAGATCCACTTCCTTGGTTCACGGCCCCGTGGGGTCGCCGGTGCTCGGTACCTCGACGAGGCAGCCGAAGTGCAATTGGGCCCCAAAGGGCGGGATTGCGTCGTCGGTGAAGCTGATCTGGGCGCATCCCTCGATGGACGTGTAGGACCACCCCGGCAGATCGCCGGAGGGCCTTTGGTCGACCTCGCAGCGCTCGAGGCCCTCCTCGGTGATGCCGATGTTCACGCGGCCAGGCACGTCGGCGCAGGCCATGCCCCTCGGCAAGACCTCTTCGACGACGCAGGCGACCGAGCCATCGGCGGCCGGCGTGAGGCCACGGTCGATGCACACATTTTTCAGCCGCGAGCCGATGCGCTCGGTGAGCTCCGCGATCGCCGGCGTGAAGTCGTCCTCGCAGATGCTCCGGATGAGGGAGCCGTCGAGCAGCCCCGCGACTTCGGCTAGGCGGCGGCCGGGGGTTGCTTCACTGCGGACCGTGCCGTCGCCGTTGTTCGCGGTGCAGGCGTACTCGAGGCCGACCATGTTGCTGGTCGTCGGCACGTAGGCCATGCGCGAGTCAGCGAGCACGTCGACCGGGGATCGCCCCGCGAGGTCGACCGGCACGCCGGTGATCGCGGCAAAGACGAAGCGCGACGGGTCCCGGTCGCCGAGAAGATCGCGAGCGATGGTCTCGGGGTCGACGAGGGCGGGGCTCGCCGTGCAGTAGGCGCTGATGGAATTCACGTCGAGCCCATCGTAGAAAGGCCCGACGTCGCCGACCGAGCAGTCCTCTTCGTCGTTCAGGACGAGGACTGCGAGCAGGGCCTCTTCCCGCGGGAAGCCGGTCTCTGCCTGGCGGCTGAGGGCTCGTGTCGCCGCGAGCAGCGGCTGCTCGAAGCCGCACCCCGTGATCCCCGCGTCGGCGGTGCAACCGACGAGGTCGACGAACGAATCGACGTCGTCGCCGGTTCGCCATTCGTGAATCGCCGAACCGCCGCCGCCGCAGGTCGCGCTCTGCCGAAACCGGGCGTCGGCTCCCCAAGCATTCATGTAGGGGCTCCCGGTCCCGCACCGGCCGAGTCGTTCCTCGGGGTAGCCCGTCGTCCCGAGATCGCTGGTCACGACCGCCACTCGCAACGACTCGACGGCAGTCCAATCCAGTACGCCGTCGCCGTCGTTGTCGGGAGGATCGGTCAATCCCCGGACTAGGGCCGGAATCTCACGCTTCAGGAGCTCCTGCTCCTCGAGCATCGATCCCGAGTCGTCGATGACCAGCAGAAGGTCCACGTCGGCGATGCCAGTGACGTTCACCGGCATGTCGATGACCCGGCCCACCCTCGGATTGAGGGGACCGAGGTCCCGGTCCAGACAACCCGTGCTCAACAAGAGCAGACTCGAGACGCAACTCACCACCCAGATCCCTGCATTCCAACGCATGATCACCCTCCACTGAGCCGGCTTCCCCTTCCGGCTGTCTCCGTAGATTCAGTCGATGGCCGTCCCGATGAATTCCAATCGACTACGACAAAAATGTCGTGGGTCGATGGCTCTGAAAAAAATGCGGGCCTTATGGGGCAATCGGTGCGAAAAAGGTGCGGGGTAGCATGGGCGCACGCGTACTGGTCGTCGACGACGAGGAGAACATCCGGTTGGTTCTCCGGACCTTGCTGAAGAAGCACGGCTACGAGGTCGATGTGGCCTCGAGCGCCGAGCTCGCCCTCGACAAGCTCGACGACTTCGACCCGGACTTCGTGCTCGCCGACGTGCGCATGGGCGGCATGAGCGGCATCGAGCTCACCGGGGAGCTCCGGGCCCGGGCCCACCGGGCCACGGTCATCGTGATGAGCGCTTACGGCTCCGTCGACCTCGCTGTCGAAGCGATGAAGGCCGGGGCCTACGACTACGTATCGAAGCCCTTCAAGCAGGACGAGATCCTGCTCAGCCTGCGCAAGGCCCAAGAGCGCGAAGACCTTCGCCGCGAAAACCGAGCGCTCCGGGCAGAGGTGCGCAAGAAGC
>JAFDCW010000314.1 GCA_019312705.1 Deltaproteobacteria bacterium | reverse complement strand
TTCTTCGACCACCGGCGCTGGGTCATCCTGGACTTCGACCGGCTCCGGGACCTGGCCCTCTGGCCGAGCCGCCCACGGCGCGTCGACGAGACCCCCTTCGACCTCACCGAAGCGAGCGAGACGGAACGGCACATCGAAGCGGCGCTCTTGGACCTGCCCACCAAGTATCGCGAAGCCGTGATCCTGGTCGGTATCGAAGGCCTGACCCCCAACGAAGCGGCCGCCGTCGTCGGCGTCCGCCCGGACGCCTTACGGCAGCGGCTCTCCCGCGGCCGCGCACTCCTCCGTGATAGATTGGAGCACCGATGAACGAGCAAGGACTACCGGGTCCCGAAGGACCGGACGGGCCGAGCGAGCTCGACGCGGCCCTCGGCGCCCTCGGCGAACGCGATGTCGGCCCATGGCGCCGCGACAACATTCGCAAACGCGGGCGCGAAGCCCTCGGCGGCCCTGGGCCCTCGAAGGCGGCGCAGACCTACCGCCGCTTCCTCGAACCGGCCCTCGTCACGACGGTCTGCGCCGTGCACCTGATTTGGGCCTTCGGGACCACCGCGTCGATCTTGCTGCGCTGACGCCCCGAGCCACCTGTACGGGGAGAGACGTCGCGGCAGCCCGAGTCAGTCGGCGAGACGCTCGACCGCGCCGATGTCGATTGCGTCGCCGATGGGCCTCGCGAGGGAACGAAAATCAGTCCGGACGACGTCGGAGACGTCGGCGCTCCCGCGGTCGATGGCAGCGCTGGTGGCGCCGATATCGAAGGACGACGCAGCGGGACCGAATTCGAGCATCGGGTCGCCGTTCACGGCCGCAGCGTCGGAGGCATCGCCATCGCCCGCCCCGAAGTAGAGGTTGTTCTGAACCGTGCCGACGCTGGCGACCACATAGGAGGCTGCGGGGTCGGCGAGGTCGATGATGTTGTTGATTACGCTCGAGGAGATGACCCGCGTGCCGTCGATGGCGAATCCGTCGTGGTGCGATCCGTGGATGGTGTTGTTGTAGAAACGCGCATGGGCGGCGTTCTGATAGACGGCCGCGTGGCTGTCGGTGCCGCAGCGCGTGACGATATTGTTGTAGACGTAGGTGGGCTCGGGCTCGGTTTCCCCGCCGTCATCCCAGGAGAGGTCGTAGATACCGATCGCGCGGCTGGGGTAGACCGAACAGTCCACCACGTTGTGGTGAATGTAGTGGGAGCGGACAAACACGTCGGACGGGCACCGGTCCTCCTGGTGGTTGACGACGATCATCGGCCCTCGATCGAAGCTGTTGTCATAAACGTAGTTCCAGGCCAGCTCGTTGCCGGCGCGCGGAGCGCAGCCGCTGATGTAGATCCCGTGGTCCAGACGATTGTCGGTTCGGCCGCCGTGAATGGCGTTGCCGTAGACGACGGTGGCGTCGCCTTGGGCGACGACGATACCCGTACCGCTCCCAAAGACCGCGCCTCCGCGAATGTCGTTCCCGACGACCCGGGAGTCGTCGCCGGCCTTGATGCCGGTAGCGTGGGCATCGACGGACACCTTGGACAAGGTGATGAAGGCACCATCGAGAGCGAAGCTCGAGTGAAAGTCGCCGCTGCCGTTGGTGCGTGAATCGAAGACGGGGGTCTCGCCGGGATATGCGACGAAGGCGATGGGGGCGTCTCGAGTCCCCCGGGTGTCGGTATCTCGGAGCCAGATGTTCTGTCTTCCGCCGTTGTACTTCTGGTCGTAGACGAAGGTGCGAAAGTAGCCGATGTCCCCGGGGGCCATCGCGTCTACGAAGGACCCGGGATTCGACCACGGGTCGCCGTGCGTGCCAGCGCCCTCCCCCGCGGCGTTCCCGTCCACGAAGTAGATGCGACCGCCGCCGACCGTGAAGGGGATCGTGTTCGAGGTCTCCCCTCCGACGGTGACCGATATCTCACCGGGGCCGGCCGAGATTGCGTCGTAGAGCCAGAAGCTGACCCGCTGCAAGAACGGAACGGGGCGGCCAGCCTCGCCCCAGGGCTCGGGGTAGTCTGCGTCCGAGGTGAGGTTGGTCCCGTTGACCGTCACGTGGCTCTCGCCCCGGGCGGCGCCGAGGTTTCGGCCCCATATCGTGACGACCGCGCCCCGGGTCGGGTCTTCCGCGCTCCAGCCAGAGTTCGGCGCGACGGTCAGGTCCGAGAAGAGGACGACCGGTCCCCCGGTGGAAGACGGGATCGGGATGCTCGAATCCACAACGCCCGAGTCCCCGGCATCGGAGGGCGTCGCGTCCCGCGTGCCACCATCGGAGCTCGCATCGGGCCCTTCGGCGTCGGCGGCGCCATCCGGAGACGTCGAGGGGGAGTCGGAACAGCCGACCAAGGAAAGGATGATGAGCAGGCTCGAGGCGGGATTCACCGGCCTAGTGTGCCACTGCGTCGGCACCGCGGCTACGCCGCCCTCGGTCCGCCTCGGCTCGAGCCACGGAGCGATGGCCCGGCCCCCGACACGACCGTTCATGTCCCCGGGGCGAGGTCTTCGAGGGAGTGGCGACCGAGGAACTCGCGGAACTCGCGGGGGATACGTCCGCGCTGCCGGCTCACCCGCACGCCCTCTTCGGTCATGCGAACCTGGAGCCGGAAGTCGGCGGTGACCCGGTCCACACCCCGGTCCGAGTCGAGGTCGGGGTACCGGGTCGTGACGTCCCGGCGGCTCAGAGGAATGGGCCGGGCGCAGACGTCGGCGTCGCAGACGACCAGCAGACGCTCCCGGACCGAGTAGGACTCCGGCTCGGTGCACGAACCTCCATCCCCCGCAATCTCGAGCTCGATGGCGACGCGTTCGTCGTCGCCTCCGTTTTGGCGACCGATGCTCTCGAAGCGAAGCCCGAGCAGGCGCTCGTCCCAGTTGACGCCGTCGCCGTAGAAGGCGACCCGGAGCACCTGAGTACCGCCTTCGGGGGGCGTCCGGACGAGGAGGACCGTCGTGTCCCAATCCTCGGTGAACTCGACCAGGGTGAGGCCGTCGAGGGCCGCGCGGACGTCGCAGCCGGTGTCGCCGTAGGCCGGGTAATCTCGGGCAGCGCGCCAGGCGTCGCATACGTCCGATGGCTCGATGCGCTCATCGAAGGAGCCCCGGGACTGCGAGTGCATGATGATGAGGGGCGTGGCGACCGCGGGGGCGGGCGCCGGTTTCGTGGCCGGCGGCGAAGTCGGAGGGGCGGTGAGGGTCATCAACGTCAACGCGGCCGTCGAGGGAGCGGTCTTCGGCGCCCCCGGGCCCGTGACGTGGGCGGCAATCGTGGGCGTCGCCGTGGGCGCGGATACCGGCGCCGTGCCGGGCTCTGCCCTCGGGGCCGTCCCTGACGCGGAACCCGGGGTTGCCGAGCCAGGGGCCGAGCGCGGCGCACGCCACGCCCCCATGCCATCATGCAAGCCTGCCTCGGCGTCCCCATCCGCCAGGGCATCACTGGGCGCCTCGCCGTCGAAGGGCCCACCGTCGATTGCGGCATCGAACTCCCCCGCCGGGGCGCCGGTAGCCATGGCGCAGCCGGAGATGGCCACGAAGAGCGCGAGAGAGGCGAGGTGCAGTCGGTTCATGGCCGCTTCTAAAGCAGGGCCCGTGCCCACCGCGCGGGACCCCAAAAACACCCCGAAACAGCCCTCTGGCCACGGCGACAAACCCAACCGGCGTGGTTCCCGGGCCGCGGTCGTGGGTCCCGGGCGCCACAGGGGAGCCAGTGGTTCGAGGGGTCCGCCGGGAAACCCGCGCACTTGGCCCCCCACCGCCGCCGGGTGCTTCCGGAAAGAGCTACTGCTAACTTCAAAGGGCGCGATGCCCGTCTTGCTTCGACCCGTGCTTGCGACTCTGCTGCTCCTAGGAGCCTGCGCGGACGATGCGTGGACCCCTCCGGGCGACGCGGGAGGCCTCGGCGATGGGGGAGACGCCAGCCTCGACGGCGCGGCGAATGCCGACGCAGAATCTCCAGCTACGAGCGCCGAAATCCCCGAGGGCTTCGACGAGCTCATCGCCTACCAGATGGACGTGGGCGGCTGCGCTGGGGTCGCTGCCAGCATCGTCACCCCAAGCGGCATCGCCTGGAGCGGGTACTACGGCTTCGCGGACATCGAGAGCGCCCGGCCGGTCGACGACAGCTCGCTCTTCATCGTCGCGTCGGTCAGCAAAACCATCACCACCCTCGCCGCGCTCCAGCTGGTCGACGAAGGCCTGCTGGATCTCGACGCTGCCGCCGATGATCACCTGCCCTACGCCCTCCGTCACCCGGACTTCGCCGCCGACGACATCAGCGCGCGCATGCTCATGACCCATACGAGCGGGCTCCTGGATACCTTCACGACCCTATCCCGCGCGACCTCCATGAGCGATCCGTCGGTCGGCCTCGGTGAGTTCAGCGAGAACTACGTGACGCCCGGGGGCGCGTACTTCGCGACCAGCAACTGGGGCGGGCGCCCCGGCTCGGACCACGAATACTGCAACGCCAACTTCGCCCTCGTCGGGCACCTGGTCGAATCCGTGCGCGGCGAAGACCTGCGCACCATCTCGGCCGCCCGCATCTTCGGGCCCCTCGGCATGACCTCGACCGGCTGGTTCTTGGAAGACGTCGACGCCGAGAACCTCGCGACCCTCTACACCTACAACGGCCGCACGAACGCCGTGGTCCCCAACAGCGGCTTCGCCTACTATCCGGCGGCGTCCCTCCGGACGAACATCCCGGACATCTCCCGCTTCATGCAGGCCACCCTCCGGGATGGAGAGCTCGACGGCACCCGGGTGCTCTCAGCGGATCTCTCGCGGTCGATGCGAAGCGTGCAGCGTCGTGACCTGCACAGCGGCCAAGCGATCACTTGGCGCTATCAAATCATCGGCGGCGAAGAGTGGCTCGCCCAGACCGGGTCAACCTTTGGCGCAAGCGCCATCGCGGCCTACCGCCCCGACGACGGGGTGGGCATGGTCGTCATGACCAACTCCGACGCCTTCATCCGCGCCCGCCTCGGCTTGCCCGCGAGCCGGGACGCCCTCGAGCAGATCTTCGCGCGGATCGCGACGGAATCGGTCGAGTTTCGCTAGAAGGGCCTCATTCGGCGGGACGGCCCTGCTCACCGCTCGACGACGAAGATGAACTCTCGGTTCTGAAGGTGGCTGACCTTGCCGACCTTTTTGCCGGACGGATTGTAGATGCCTATCTGGGCGCCGACGTAGCGCTTGAACTCGTGGTCGTAGGCGGTGACGTGGCCGAGGGGCTCGAGGATGTCGAGGATCTGCTGGCGCGGAAGGTAACCCTCGTCGCTGAACGACACGACGAGACGCTTGGCGGGCAGGCGCGCGCAGAGGTCAGCGAAGGCATCGGCAATCTGGCCCTTGCGATTGAACGGCGACTGGTACTCCTTGCAGTCCTCGCGCTTCATCGCGACGCCATAGGCCGGGGGCGCGTCCCAGCGGACCAGGGTCTCCCACACGTGATAGTTGTTGAGGTACTTGTGCTGGTTGTAGGGCGGGTCGAGGTAGGCGAGGTCCCATTCACCGGCTTCGGGCAGATCGGCGGCATCGAGCATCAGCGCCGTGCCCTCGCCATCGACGATGTCGGGCAGGCGGAGCTCGAGGTCCTTCGCCGCCCGGGGCGCCCACTTTTTGAGGTAGGCCATCTGCACGCCGCAGGTCGAGTCCACCCGGTCGGCGGCTTCCATCAGTGACGTGAGCACCACAGCTTCGACGTCGGGGTCGAGGTCGAGGTCGGCGATGCGATCACGCATTGCGTCGACCCGTGCGCCGTTCTTGGGATGGAAGAAGCGGGCCTGCTCGCAGAAGGTCTCGGTGAAATAGCCGGCTTCGGGTTTCACGTCGCGCAGTTCGGCGAGGACTCGCAGAGCGTCGTCGCGGACTCGCGCCCCATCGGCCTGCACGTAGCAGCGGCCCAGGCAGTGAGCGTAGGTATTGTGGTCGTTCGCCGTGACCCTGAACCGCGGAATGAGCACTCGCTTGCTGCCGATGTACTTGATCATCGAGGACGAGGCTTCATAACCCGGGCGGCCGTCCCCCGTCACCTGGGAGGGCCAATGAGGCCAAGAGGGCCTGCCACAGCGATGAATCTACCGGTCATCACGAACGAAGCGCGCCCCGACGATTGGCGTTGGCAGGCACGCCACGCCGTCACCGACCTCGCTTCCCTCGAAGCCGCCCTGCCCCTCACCGACGAGGAGCGGCGGGGCACGGTCCGGGCCCTCGCCGAAGGCTTTCCCCTCTCCATCACTCCTTACTACCTGTCCCTGATCGACCCCGCCGATCCCGCCTGCCCGATCCGCCGCCAATGTGTGCCCGTCGTGCACGAGGCCAACGAGGTCCCTGGGGACCTCCGGGACCCCCTCGGCGAAGAGGCCCACCAGGTCGCGCCGCACCTCGTTCGGCGCTACCCGGACCGCGTCCTGCTCCTGGCCACGGACCGGTGCGGTGTCTACTGCCGCTTCTGCACCCGGTCCCGGATGGTCGGTCAGGGAGGCGGGGCGCGCTCGATGCAAGCCCTCGGGCCGGCCCTCGACTACATCCGCCGAACCCCCGAAATCGCCGACGTGATCATCTCCGGCGGCGACCCCCTGGTGATGGCCACGCCGCGCATCGTTCCGATCCTCGAGGCCCTTCGAGAGATCCCCCACGTCATCACCGTGCGCATCGCCACTCGCGCACCGGTCACGCTCCCCCAACGGATCGACGACGAGCTCTCGAGAGCGCTGCGCACGCACCCGGCGACGTGGGTGATGACTCACTTCAACCACCCGCGGGAGCTCACCGACGAATCTCGCGCCGCCTGCGCCCGCCTCGTCGACCACGGGCTCCCGGTGATGAACCAAACCGTACTGCTGCGCGGCATCAACGACGACGCCGATACCCTCGCGACGCTCTTTCGCGGCCTGGTCGGAACGCGAGTGCGTCCGTACTACCTGCTTCAGGCCGACCCGGTCCGCGGCACGGCCCATCTGCGCACGCGCCTCTCGGACTCGGTAGCGATCATGGAGCGCCTCGAGGGGCACCTCAGCGGCATCGCCGTACCCAAGCTCATCGTCGACACCCCGGAGGGCCGGGGCAAAGTGGTCGTCGGCCCGGACCG
>JAFDCW010001080.1 GCA_019312705.1 Deltaproteobacteria bacterium | reverse complement strand
AGGCCTTCGAATACCGCATGATGCGGTCTCTAGCAGGGAATCACGCGGCGGGAAACACCCGGGGGCCTCCGCCCTTTGATAGGCTCCCTCCATGGCCGATGACCGCCCAATGCTCCTCTTCGTGAGCGACATTCACCTCACCGATCAGCTGCACGGCGCGATCATCCCCCGGGCGGCGACCTTCGAGCGCTTCTGGGTGCGGATTCAGGCGTCCCGGCGGCACCGTCCGGCCGAACTCTGTTTTGTCGGCGACCTCTTCGACCTCGTACGTTCCCCGAGCTGGTTCGACGGCGCCTATCGCCCCTACCACGAGCCGAGCCCGGGCCTCGCCGCCAAGGTCGAGGCGATCATCGATGAGATCCTCGTCCGCGAAGAGCCCTTCTTCACGGCGATACGCGAGCGGGTCGAATCCGGGGCGCTGAAGATCCACTACGTGCTCGGCAATCACGACCGCCTGCTCCGCTACGCCCCAGCGGCGCGGCGAAAGGTGTGGAAGGCGCTGACCGGTGAGGATCGCGATGTCGAGTTCCCGACCCAGAAACGCTTCCCGGACCACGGCGTCATCGCGTACCACGGCAACGCGTCGGACTCGGTGAACTACGACGCCGATGGCGGAGCCACCATCGGGGATGCCATCGGCTCTGAGCTCATCACCCGTTTTCCGCGGTCGGTTCGCTTGCTCACGGGTGAGGCCCACGCCGAGCTCGACGACATCGATGACGTGCGGCCGGTGTACGCGGTCCCGGCATGGGTGAGGCAGCTCGGCGTCCTGAACCCGTCGTTGCTTCGGCCGGTCAACGAAACCTGGTCCGGCCTCGTCGAGTCGTTCCTCTCTCGGTCCTTCGTCAAGGGCTGGATGAAGGAGCACAAGAGAAACCGTTTTGCCGTCGGCGAGGCGATGAAGCTGAAGCTCTTGCTCGAGCTCTCGACGCGGAAGGTCGTCGCCAAGGGCAGCGACAAGCGCCTGACCGAACTCTACAAGTTCTTGCAGCACGGCTTCGACGGCAAGATGTCGAAGCACGGGGTCGAAGTCCTCGCGGACAATCCGGGGTTCAATTACATCGTCAACGGGCACTCTCACTTCGCGACGATGGTCCCCCTCGGAAACGTCGGCGGTAAGCCGGCGGTCTATTTCAACACCGGGACTTGGCGCAGCGTGCATCAGATCGGCCACGGCCTCGGTGGGCGACCGACGTTCTTGCCCTACGACGCCATGAGCTACCTCGTGTTCTTCCCCGACGGAGACGAGTTGGGGAGAGCGTACGAGTGGTGGACGGGAGCGATGATCGCGAGAACGGAAACCGCTACTGCGTGAGCGATGGAACCGGGGACGCGTCTACTGAGTGAACCTCGGCGCGGGACTCTGTCATCGCGGGCCGGTTCGTCGGCGTCGGTCCCGAAGGATACGAGGTCGTCTCCGGAGGTGAGGTCGCGGACGATGGCGCGGCCTTCCGAGATCGATGCTCCTCGGGTGCCGTCGTCCGAGATCGAACGCGGCCGTTCGGTGAGGGCCGGGCCGATGGGTTCCAGGCGCAGTTGACCGCGGACGAGGCGCGCGCGTACGAAGCGAGTCACGCCTTCCATGCGGGCGGTCGCAAAGAAGCCGTCGCCGTTTGCGCCCTCGGCGAATGGGCGGAGGCGTCGGGCCGGGGGAGCGAGCACGCGAACGCGCTCGCCGTCGGAGGTACCGTGCAACGCCAGCCGTGACCGACCGTCCCGGAGGACGAAGTGGCGGTCGTCGAGAAAGGTGACCTCGGTGCCTTCGAGCACGAAGCGGCGCCGGCGCGAGCGCAGGTCGAAGATGTGAACGCGGTCCGCGCCCAGGGACTCGTCGTCCCGTCGTCCGCCGTGCACTGCGAGGGCGACGAAACGACCGGAGCTGGAGAATCGAATGGCGCCGACGGTCTCTCCCTGGAGCCGGGCGATGCGCTGCCCTTCGGCGCTGCCCTGGTCCCCGCCGATGGCGCCGATGCGCACCCAGAGATGGGTAGGGGTGCAGGGCGGGACGCCATCGGCGGGTACGTGCACGGCGGTGGCCGTCACCAGCTGGTTGCCGTCGGGGCTCACGGCGACCGAGGAGCGACCGAGGCCGGCGTGGGTGGTCACGGGGGAATCGCCGCGAAAGTCTACGATGGCGTCACCGGACCGGGCGACGGCGCCGTCGGCGGTGAACACCGCCCGCAGCGGAGGGGGGGCGGCCTCGGGACAGGCGAGGGCTCCGGCGGGCATGGCCAGAGGGGCAAATGCGATCAACGCGGCGAAGAGAGTGCACACCGCGTAGCCGAGGGGGCTGCATCGCATCGTCGCCCGAGGAGCGGCGTTCACGGGCCGTCGCATCGTCCGGAGGGTAGCTCACCGAGGACGGCGTGTCCTATGCTTCGCCGGGCGCCCGTTGCGTACACGCCGAGAGGGGAACCATGGACCAGAAAGCTATCGACGACATGCTCGCCGCGACCCTCGAGGACCACGTCCTTTCGCGCGGAGAAAAGCACGCGCTCGGTGAGGTTCTCCGAGAACAGGGCCTCGGTGAAGAGGGCTTCGCGTTCTGGCGCCATCGCGCCTTCGCCCTCGCCCGGGCCGAACTCGGCGCCCTCGAGGGGCGCGATTCCCAGGTGGGTCCGAAGGTTGTCGATTGGCTCGAGGGGGTGGTGAAGGTCCTGCACCCCATCGGCGCCGGCTCCGAGGGCGTCGCCCGGGTCTGCTTCAGCCCCGGGCCCGAGTGTCTCCGGGCCATCATCTCCGAGTTAGGCCGCGCTCAGAAGACCATCGACATCTGCGTATTCACCATCACCGACGATCGCGTCACCGGGGAGATCCTCGCCGCCCACCGCCGCGGCGTGAAGGTGCGCGTCGCGACCGACGACGACAAGGCCCACGACCGGGGCTCTGATGTCGAACGCCTCGCAGCCGCGGACATGGAGGTGAGGGTCGACGTTGCCGACCACCACATGCACCACAAGTTCGCGGTCTTCGACGACGCGCGGTTGGTGACCGGGAGCTACAACTGGACGCGCAGCGCCGCCGAGTACAACCAGGAAAACGTCCTCGTCACCGACGACGGGCGCCTGGTCGGTCCCTATCGGCAGATGTTCGACCGGCTCTGGGAGGGTTTCAAGCCCCTCCGCGGCGCCTGAACGGCGGCTTTTCGTCCAAGAAGGCCTAGATCTGCGGCGAATCGCGGGCTGCACGTACGGACTGGGTTGACGTCCTCGTCACTCCCCGCCGACCCTCAATGCGGGCTCCCAAGGGGTTGTTGGGAGTTTTA
>JAFDCW010000313.1 GCA_019312705.1 Deltaproteobacteria bacterium | reverse complement strand
AACGACTGGCATCCCCCGGCGACCGCCGCGAGCGCCTGAATCGTCGTTCGGATGGCGTTGACCAGAGGTTGCTGGGCCTGGAGGGAGGAACCCGCGCTCTGGACGTGGAACTTCATGGACCGCGCTCGCGTGGTCTTCGCCCCGAAGCGGTCCTTCATGATCGAGTCCCAGAGGCGTCGGGCCGCCCGGAACTTGGCCACCTCCTCGATGAAGTTCGAGTGGCCGTTGAAGAAGAAGGACAACCGCCCACCGAACTGATCGACATCGAGGCCCGCCGCGACCCCGGTCTCGACGTAGGCGATGCCGTCGGCAAGGGTGAACGCGACTTCCTGAATCGCGTCGCACCCCGCCTCGCGCATGTGGTAGCCGCTGATCGAGATCGTGTTCCATCGCGGCGTGTGCTCCCCGCACCATGAAAAGATGTCGCGGATGATCCGGAGGGAAGGCTTTGGCGGATAGATGTAGGTGCCCCGAGCGATGTACTCCTTGAGTAGATCGTTCTGAATCGTGCCCCGGAGCGCGGCCGACGAGACCCCCCGTTTTTCGGCGACCGCGACGTAGAGGGCGAGGAGAATCGCCGCGGTCGAGTTGATGGTCATCGAGGTCGACACCTCGTCGAGGGGCAGCCCCGCGAGGAGGGTCTCCATGTCCTCGAGGGTGTCGATGGCGACACCTACCTTGCCCACCTCGCCCGCCGACCGCTCGTGGTCGCTGTCCCGTCCCATCTGCGTCGGCAGGTCGAAGGCTACCGAGAGGCCCGTCTGGCCTTGGCCGAGAAGGTAGTGGTAGCGCGCGTTCGACTCGGCGGCGGTGCCGAAGCCCGCATACTGCCGCATCGTCCACAGGCGACCGCGATACATGTTGGGCTGCACCCCCCGCGTGAAGGGGGGCTCCCCCGGGAACCCGAGCTTGGCGAGGTAGTCATCGTTTCCCGTCGGGACGTAGAGCGGGTCCGGATCACCCCCGGCGGCGAGTGCCGGCGCCCGGGGCCGCGGAGGACGTTTTGCTTCGAGGGGGATCAACCGTTCGTTCTGCCACGCCTCGTGGGCACCCAAAATGTCGTCGTGGTTGCTCATCTTCCCTCGGTTTCGCTCTTGGTCGCGATTAGCGTTTGGCCGCCAGCTCTAGGCGTTCGAACGCTCGGGCCGTCGCCCGGGTGAGCAGTTCGGCCTGCTCGAGGAGGACGACTCGGTCGGTGATGGGCTCGTCGAGGGCCAGCACCGCGACCGCGCGACCGCTCAGCACGACCGGCATCAGAAGCACGTCTCCTCCGCGGCCGCTCAAGGCAGCGCGAAAGATGGCGTCGGCCGAGCTTCCGCCGTGGGGGCCGAGGTAAGGCTCGCGCGTTTCGACGACCCTCTGAAGCAGAGAGCGGCTCGTCGACGGTATCCGGAGGTTTCGAACGACGTCCTTCGGCAGGTCTCCGCCGGCGACTTCGCGCCCCTCGAGCACACCCTTCACGAGGACTAGGAGCACGGCGCAGCGACCGAGGGGAGCGAGGCCGAGGCACGTCTCGCGGCAGACGACCTCCCGAGTCTCTGCGACACGAATCGTCTCCAGGACGAGGGTGAGGTCGCGGCTCAGGGCCTCGTCGCCTTCTGCATCCTGCCCATCTTGAGGGACCGAACCCCCTCGAGTTCGCGGGGACGGACCTGACAGCCGTCCTGGGAGGATGGCGTGGGCCCGCGCCGCCCGCCGGGCGATGCCATCTGCGGCGCTGGCCTCCGAGAGCTCTCCCCAGCCCCCCGCCTGGGACTCCCCGGCGTCGTCGTCGTCGGCGGCGGCGGCGGAAGACACCGCTTCTTGGCGGGAGCCGCGCACCTCGCCTTCGCCGGACAGGTTCGCCGTGATCCTCCGAAGTCGGGCCTTCCGAGGGGCTCTCAGCGAGGGGCCAGTGCCGGAGGCAGCGAATGCATTGGGGGCGCCGGGGGGGATGGTCTTGCCGACGACCGGGCGCTCCACGTCGAGGGTCGACCGGCGCCTGCGCCCGGGCGCCGTTGCGGGCCCCTTTGCCCGATCGTTCGGGGAATCCGACCTTGCCGTGACCCTGCGCCGCCGGCCCTGGGGTGTGCTGCCCTCACCGCGCGGTGGAGGAAGAACTCCAAACTCGGCGGTGTCGGGTCGCTCGGGGTCCGGTACCCAATCGACGGTCTCCATCGTCGGTCGGCGGCGCCGGCCCTTCGGCGGCCCGGTCACGCGAGTCAACGGAATGACGGGGTCGTCGCCCTCGAGCTCTTCGTCTCGGGGTGCCTCCGATGCGCGGGTCTGGCGGCTGGTCCAGGCCGCGTCGGGTTCGTTCGGGTAGCGGTGGGCGAGGAGCGCGAGAAGGGCGCTGATGCGTGCCACCAAGGGCACGATGGGGCCGCCGGCGGCATGGGCAAGCTCGCGGACGGCGTGCACATCCGACGGGTCCGCCATGGCGACCCGAAGGCCGGCTCGACCCTGGGACAGCGGGATTGCGAGCATATCGACGGCGAGCTGGGGCGGAACCCAACCGTCGCTTCCGGCCTCCGCGAGCTCCTCGTCGCCGATGACGGGGCCGAAGCCGTCGGCGACGAAGAAACCGGCGATGGCCTCCTCCTCGACGCCGTTGCGCACGAGCTCGGCGAGCAGGGCGCCGCCATGGGCAGGCACCAAGGCGAGGGCCAGGCCCAGCTCCTTTCGCGTCACGAGACCGGCCGAGACCAGCCGCGTGCCCAAGTTAGAGCTCATCCTCACTGATTTACCGATGAGCGGAGGGGATGGTCAAGGACAGGCGCAAAATCGTGGCTTCCCCCCTATAATCCCGCCGTGGCTCGTGTGCTTCATATCGAGGATGACCCAAAGAACCGCCTGCTCGTCAGGAAGCTGCTCGCTTCCAAGGGGCACGAGGTCATCGACGCCGAAACTGGACTCGCGGGCGTGCGGCTGGCGAACGAGGTGACTCCCGACATCGTTCTCGTGGATATCAACATCCCCGACCTCGATGGCTACGAGGTGATCCTGCGCCTGCGCGGGACGGCTGGCCTCGGACGCATTCCCATCGTGGCGATCACCGCCGAGGGGGACCGCGACGCGGCCCTCGCGGTCGGCGCGGACGGCTTCATCGGCAAGCCCATCGACGCGAGGCGGTTTCCCAAGACCATCGACCGATTCCTCGGGGGACACCGAGAGTCCGCAAATGGGTCAGAAGAAGCCCACCTTCGGCGGCGTTCCCAGAAGATTGTGCAGCGCCTCGAACGCAAGGTCGTCGAGCTACGCGAAGCGAACCATCGCCTCGAAGAGATGGCCCGCCTGCGCCAGGAGTTCCTCCAAAACGTCAGCCACGAGCTGGCGACGCCGATGACGCCGGTCGTGGGATACGTCGGGCTGCTGCTCGGCGAGGACCTCGGCCCCCTGACGCCGCTCCAGCGCAAGTGCCTGCACAGCGTGCAATCGTCGACCGAACGCCTTCGGGCGGTGGTCGATACGCTGCTCGACGTGAGCTCCCTCGACTCCGGGCGCATGCACTTCTACGCGCGAGAATACGACTTTGGGAGCTGCGTGGATGAGGCCCTCTCGGAGGCGAAGGCTCTCTTCGAGGACAAACAAATCGTGCTTCACCGGCAGCCGTCTCCGGGACCCCTGCCTGCCCTGGGCGACCCCGGAAAGCTCCGCCGGGCAATGGTCCACCTCGTCGACAACGCCGTGAAGTTTAGCGAACGGGGGGCGGAGATCGGCGTGGCCTACGGTCGTTGGGGGTCCGGCGGGGCACCCAGCGAAGATGGCGGCGGTGGCGAGGTGGGGCAGGGCCTCGAATTCATCGTCGCCGACCAGGGCCCCGGTGTCGCCAGCGACCAGATCAAGAAGGTCGTCCAGCCATTCTATCAAGTAGACGGTACGGCGACGCGCAGCCACGGCGGAGTGGGCCTGGGCCTCGCGTTCGCCCAACACGTCGCCGAGACCCTGGGCGGCAGCATGATCATCGAGAGTCCGCCTCGACAGGCAATCGCCGGCAATCACTTCCGCGGCACCTTGGTGCGGCTCCGGGTCGCCCAAACGGCTCCGTCCCTGCACCCACCCTAGTGCGATGATCTATCTCGACCACCACGCGGCAACCCCTCTCTCGAAGGGCGCCCGGGCCGCTATGGCGGACGCCGATGACGCCTGGGCGAACCCCTCGAGCGTGCACCGAGCGGGGCAGCGGGCCCGGGCGGTGCTCGACCGGGCCCGGGGACGCATCGCGGCGGCGGTCGCGAGGCCGGCGGGCGAGGTCGTCCTGACGAGCGGGGGGACCGAAGCGGTCAATCTGGCCGTGCGGGGCCTTGCGGGGACGGTTCGTCGGGTGGTCACGACGGGCCTCGCCCATCCCGCCCTCGCCGAGGCGGTTGCCTGCCTCGGGGTGCCCACCGCCTACCTCCAGGTGCTTGGTGGCCGGGCGCCCACGGATGGCGAGGTGGCTTCGTTGCTCGGGGAGGGCGCGCTGCTCGCCGTGACCTGGGTAAACCACGAGACTGGCACCGTGCTCCCCGTTGCGCGCTGGGGGGCTCTGGCCCGGCAGGCCGGCGCCCTCATGGCGGTCGATGGCTGTCAGGCCCTGGGCAAGGTGGAGGTCGAGGCCGGCGCGGCCCTAGCGACGACCCTCGCCCTCGGCGCCCACAAAGTGGGGGGGCCCGCCGGGGCCGGGGCCGTCGTCGTGGCGAAGGGCACGGACCTCGGGCTGCTGCTCCGCGGCGGGGGTCAGGAACGCGGACGGCGGCCAGGGTCTCCGGACGTGGCGGCGGCGGCGGGCTTCGGCGGGGCCTGCCTCGACCTCCCGGAGCGGCTCCAGCGACAGGCCGGGATCGGGATCCTCCGGGACCGCCTCGAGGCCCACCTGACGGCCCGGGGAGCGCGCGTCAATGGCGCCGAGGGGCCTCGGACCGCGACGGTCACCAACGTCAGCATCGCCGGGGCCCGGAGCGACACCCTCATCGCCGCCCTCGATATCGAAGGGGTCTGCGCGGCGAGCGGCGCGGCGTGTTCGTCGGGGGTCGTCGACGCGTCGAAGGTCGTGGCGGCCATGTATCCGGGCGACGCCGATCGGTCACGCACTACCTTGCGCCTGAGCCTCGGCCCCGAGACGACCGAAGCCGACGTCGACGGCGCCCTCGAGCGCCTCGACCGGGTCCTGGATCGCTTCGAGTGATTTCGAGGTTCGTGGGCTCGACGCGAATCTGGATCGATCTTCGGCGGCCAACCCCGCGATATCGGATCGGAATCGGCGACGCGCAGGTCCAGTCTCTGAAATTCCATTCAAACGAACACGAGTTCGAACCTCCTCGACGTGTGTTCAGGGGTGCGCCTTGACGGGCGCCGCGGCAGGCCACACGACTGCCGCTGTGAACGGAAGTGAATCGAAGGGCGCGTCGCGACGCGTGCTCGTGGCGATGAGCGGAGGCGTCGACTCGTCGGTCGCAGCGGCGCTGCTCGTCGAGGCGGGCCTCGACGTCGTCGGCGTCACGATGCATCTCTGGGATGCGAGCGGTGAGGCCCAGGTTGGCCGGTGCTGCGCGCCGGAGGATCGCGACGACGCCAAGAGGGTCGCCGACCACCTCGGCTTCCCCCACTACGTGGTCGACGAACGGGACTCCTTCCGAGTGAAGGTCATCGAGCCTTTCCTCGCCTCCTACGGCCGCGGCGAGACCCCGAGCCCCTGCGTTCACTGCAACAAGAACGTCAAGATGGGTTTCCTGACGGACCTCGCGGACCGGTTCGGTGCCGACACGGTCGCGACCGGGCACTACGCCCGAGTCAAACATGGACCAGGTGGGGCGGTACGTCTCTTTCGGGGCCGGGACTACAACAAGGATCAGAGCTACTTCCTCTTCGGCCTCGACCCGAAGGTCCTTCGGCGCCTCGAGTTTCCCCTCGGGGAGCTCGAAAAGACCGAATCCCGGGCAGAAGCCCGGCGCCTCGGCCTGCCGAACGCCGACAAGCCCGATTCCCAGGAACTCTGCTTCATCCCCGATGGAGACGTGCGCGCCTTTGTGGAACGGGAGG
>JAFDCW010000312.1 GCA_019312705.1 Deltaproteobacteria bacterium | reverse complement strand
GAGGTCGTCGCGGTGGTCTATCTCGCGGCGCCCGGACCGATTACCGACCGCGACGATTGGCTCCTACAGCGCCTTTCGCCCCACCGGCGACCCAAAGTCCTCACCTGCGTCAATCACCTGGCCGAGCTCCCGAAGACATCGAGCGGCAAGGTCGACCGCGCAGCGCTCCGGCGCCTTGCCCCCAGCGCCGATGCGCACGGGAACGAAGACAGTGCCAGTTGAGGCCATTCGTCTGTCGGCGATCATTCCGACCTGGTGCGAGACTGATGGAATCGCCGCCGCGGTCCGTGCTGCCGCCCAGGTCGCCGATGAAGTCATCGTCGTCGACGCATCGAGCCCCGACGACACCGCGGACCGGGCCCGGAACGCCGGGGCCCGGGTGTTCATAGCCCCGAAGGGCCGAGGCCCGCAGCTCGACGCCGGCGCCCGGGCGGCGACAGGTGATGTCTTGCTCTTTCTGCACGCGGACGTACGACTTCCGGCCGCCGGCCGCGGCGCGATGCACGCTGCCCTCGCCGATCCCGAGGTCCTCGGCGGCAACTTCCGCCTGGTCTTCACTCCGCGAAGCGGTTGGTCCTGGGCCTTCTCCGCCGCGAATGACATCCGTCGCCGGGCGCTCTCCATCTACTACGGCGACTCGGCGCTCTTCGTCCGCCGCCGGGTCTTCGACGACCTCGGGGGCTTCGGAGCGCTCCCAGTCATGGAGGACTACGCGTTCATCCGCCGCCTCGAGGCCGCCGGGCGGACCGCCTACATCCGCGACGTTGAAGTCACGGCGAGCTCCCGTCGTTTCGCCAGAGCGCCGGTTCGTACGGCGCTCATTTGGGGACTGATGCAGGGCCTCTACAGCTCAGGGGTGCCGGTCTCGGTTTTGAGCCGCCTGTACGCCGACATACGCTGAGCGCCCGTCAGGGCGCAGCGCTCGCCCAGTCGTCCTCGAAGGCCGCCCGAAGGGGCGCCACCGTCGCCTCGGCCGTCACCACGACCCCGACCTCGCGATTGCGTTCGAGGCTCGTCCAGCTGAGGTTTTCGCTGCCGACGAAGGCCGCCGCGTCGTTGGCGATGATCAGCTTCGCGTGGTTCTCCGGCGTCACCAGGATGCGCACGTCGACCCCCATCGCGATCAATGCCGTCCGGGCCTCGTCGTTCGACGTGATCCACGCCGGGTCGGCGAGGATCACCCTGGTCTCGACCCCCGCCATCGCCCGGAGCCCGATCGCTCGGCGAACCTCGGAGTCGGTCAGGCTCAATTGCTGCACACTCAGCCGGGTCTCCGCCGCAGCGATGAGCGACAAGATTCGGGCCCGGGCGTTGTGCGGTGAAAGCACCAAGCGCGTGCACATTGCCGCCGCGGGCTCCCCGGGACGCGCCTCGTAGTCGTGGTCGAAGACCTCGACGAGATCTGCCACGTCGAAGGCGTCGTCGAGAACCACCCCATGATTGCGCTCCGTCTCCATCGAGTACGAATTGAGATTCGCGCTCATCACGATCGCCCGCGCCTCGTCCACCACGATCATCTTTGGGTGGTAGTGCTCGAAGCTCGCCGGCGCGAAGCGCACGTCGACCCCAGCGTCCCGGAGCGTCGCGACGGGCCCGGTATTCGCATCCCGGTCCGCGTCCACCATCACCCGCACGTCGACCCCGCGCCCATGGGCGGCCTCGAGGGCCGAAACCAACCGCGCGTCATCCAGTTCGTAGGCCGCTACCCGCAGCGTGGTTGTCGCGCTTTCGAAGAAGGCGATCAGTCGCGCCGCGAGGCCCGTGGGCCCGATGAACGCTTCGGGCGCCACCGCCCGCGGGTCCCGTTCACTGCACGGCTCGGGCGTCGTGCCGCCGTCGTCGCCCCCGTCGACTGCCCCGCCGTCGGCTGCCCCATCCGGCGCAGCATCGGCGCTGGCATCCACCGGAACCCGAGCGGGTTCCCCACACGCGCTCGTCCCAACGAGCCCGACGACCGCGAGGGCGGTGGCCATCGTGCGCAGGTTCAGCTTCGGCAACAGGGTCCCCATGACGTCGGGCAGAGTAGCCGTCGCCGGCCCGTCGTCCAGCCGGAGCGATGGGGACGGTCCGCACTTTCTGAACTTATCGAACTTTTCGGGTTCGGAGCACCGCCTATCGGAGCATCTCGACCAGGGCGTGCATGGGCGGGACGAAGTCGCCCTGACAGATCGACTGAATCGAAGCCGCGGCGCCGCGTGCCTCGAGCTGTCGACCGAGTTCGACCATGCGTCGCGGAGGAAACGCGAAGCCGCGTCCGGCGACGTTGCATGATGGCCTGAGTCGAGTTGGCATGTCTGGGTCGATCTGTTCTTGCATGTAGCGGTGCGCCAGAATGGTGGCGAAGCCGGTGCCTATCGCGTCGGTCGGCACGCCCGAGATGAGCAGGTAGTGAAGTCGCCGCGGGTCGCGACCTGCGAGAAGGCCGTCGGTGTATCGCTCCACCGGCTGAAGCGCATCTGGATACCGGAAGCAGCGAAGGTTGTAATCTCCCGTGTACACGGAACTCGCGGGGTTCGCGATCTCCGGGTCGAGGGCCGAGCAATCCCCTTCCTCCGAGACGATGACGACCGCTAGGTCCGCGTCGGGCCGCAGGAAACCCCCGTTGATCCCGTCGGCGTGGCCCACAGTCCCCATCCCGAAGGATCCGTCGAAGCGACCGCTCGGCCCCTGGGTTGATGGGGTCACCGCTTTGAGCATTGCCTCGAGCTGCTGTTCGATACCGCATCCGCCGGTTCCCACGACGCCGATACACGCTGCGTCGAGCGCGAAGCTCGCGGAATCGTCGCTCGCCGGCGTGTACTCGATGAACGAGGGATAGCTGGCCATGCAGCCGTCGATGGCGGTGTTTCCCGTAGTCCGCAGTACGCCGTCGTCGCCGAAGTTCGGTTCGCTACACGTTGGAACGCCGAAGCCCCCGGTCCCCATGTCGGTCGTGATGAAGCCCACGCGAATCGAGTCATAGAGGGGGCTGAGATCAGCGAAAAGCTTCGGGAAGGACAAGTACAGCGACACCTGTTCCTCGGTCATCGAACCGGAGTTGTCGACGACGAAGAGCAGGTCGAGTTCGTCCGTGGCGACGAGGGGCGGCAGGGCGCTGTCTCCGCCTGCGTCGCCCCGCGGACCGCCGTGGCTCGCAGTGCAGCCCACCACGACGGAAACGAGCACCACGATGACAACCCGTTGCACCGATCCAGCCTGAAGGTCGCTCGCGAACCAGTCAACGCCGTCCGCCTAGACAGGCCGAAACAAGTAAACAAGTAAACCTAGCGTCCCCGACCTCAAAACAATGTGACGGGGCCTAGCATGTCGACGGCCGCGAGTTGCTTGCGGTCGGACTCGAGGCGGGCGACCTGGAAGATGCGGGCGGCGGCGTAGGCGCCGAGGAGGATGGCGAAGCCGACGCCGAAGCCGAGGGCCGCTCCGGAGAGCCAGTGGGCCGAGCCGTAGCGGGCGACGACGGTGCCGGTGAGCGCGGAGAAGGTGGCGACCGCCCAGAAGGGGGCGACGTGGTGGCTGATGGCGCGGCGGGTCGAGGGCACGCGGATGATTTCGATGGCGGCGTTGCCGACCGCGAGGAGGGTGGCGACGGTGAAGAGGCTGTAGCCGACGAGGACCGCGCCGATGATCGGCAGGGTCCAGCCCCCCGGGGGGGTGAAGGCCGGGCCGAAGGCCGTGATCGAGAGCCAGGACACGTAGACCCCGAGGAGTCCGAGGGCGCGCAGGCCGGTCCGCCGAGCGACATGGATTCGGGGGACTAGGTCTCGGGCGCGCATTCTTACTCGACCGAAAAGCATCGTACGTGCCAGGGTAGGCCGCCGCGGGATCGTTGGGCAATTTTCTGGCCCAGTCCCGTGCTAGGGGGTCGCGCCGTTCACACCGAGAACTCGGGTCCTCGATCCGCGAGTCGGGTCAAGGGATATCGAGGGCCCACTGACCGGAGGCGCGCTTCTTCGCCGGGATGAGCTTTTCGCTTCGAGAGGCGACCCGGTTCCGGCCCCCCTTCTTCGCTTCGTAAAGGGCGTCGTCGGCGGCTTCGACAAGGCTCGCGGGCTCACGGTTGGGCCCCGGGATCACCGTAGCCACGCCGATGCTGACGGTCACGTAGGAGCCTGCGGCCGAGTCCGAGTGGGGTATCTCGAGGGCAGCGACCTGCTCTCGAAGCCGTTCGGCGGTGACCATCGCCGATTCGAGATTCGTATCCGCGAGCACCGCGACAAACTCCTCGCCGCCGTAGCGAGCGACCATGTCCGTCGCACGCTGGAGCGCCCCCTTCAGCGACTGGGCGACCGCTCTCAGGCAGTCGTCCCCGGCGAGGTGGCCGTAGCTGTCGTTGAACCGCTTGAAGTGATCGATGTCGGCCATGAGGACCGAGACCGGAGTGCTCGCTCGACTCGCGCGCCGCCACTCACGTCCGAAGACCTCGTCGAACTCGCGCCGGTTCGCGATCTGCGTGAGTCCGTCGAGCCGCACGAGCTCTTCGAGGAGCGCCGTCTTCTTCGCCAACTCTTCGCTCGCGGCCTCCGCCTTGGCGGCGAGGATTTCGTTCTCGAAGCCCGCCGTCAGAGCTCGGGTCGAAGTCTCGCGCATGGTCACCGCGAGGCGCAGGGTGAGTGCGACGTAGAGGAGAGCGAGGAAGCCGATGATGATGTGCGCCGTCGTTCCCTCGGCGATGAAGCGTGCCGCGAGGGGCATGATCGCGAGCACTCCGAAGGAATAGGAGGCCGCTCGAACCGGGGCGTAGCCGATGATGGCGGCGGCGCTCAGGCCGACGACGGTCATCGGGAGCATCACCTGGTGCAGCGTCGACTCGGGCCAGAGCAGATATACCCCGACGCCCCAGGTGAGGGCGGTTCCGGCGATGAGCCAGAGGTTGACCCGGGCCCAGCGCTGGACCCGGTGCCCGCCCCCGCCCCCGCCCCCGCCCCCGCCTGCGCCGGTGACGGCGTAGGCGAGCAGCAGGCGCCCGACCTGGAGTGCGAGGAGCACGGCGAGCCACCCGAGGAGCGTGCCCCGGGGGTCCTCCCCGTAGAGCCCCGCGGTGACGAAGATGCCCGCCAGGCTCGAACCGACGGCCCCGGTGCCCCCCTGTTCGAGCAGATCCCGAGCCTGGGCCTCCCGGACCCGGCGCCCGACCTCGATCATGCTGTCATGGCTGAGGGGCTCGTGCATCAGCCAGCATATCTTCGCCCTCCCGGGGGCCAGGGGCAACGCTCGCGTTTCCGGCAGTCTGGGCCATCCCCAATCGCGCCGGGTTTGCACGGCTTCGACGCCCGTGCTTGGCTTCGCGCAATGAGTATTCACGTACGGATCGAGGGGCTCGTTTCGAGCGACGAAGTTGTCCTCTTCATGAAGGGGAGCCGGGCCCAACCGCGTTGCGGCTTCTCGGCGAAGGTGGTGGACATCCTCGATGACTACCTCGACGAATACGCCACCGTGGACGTGCTCGCCGACGCCGCGATCCGCGAGGGGGTCAAGGCCTTCTCGGACTGGCCGACCATCCCCCAGCTCTACGTGAAGGGGGAGCTCGTCGGCGGCTCGGACATCGTCCGTGAACTCAAAGAGAACGGCGAGCTCGACGGCATCCTCGGCCGTGGCCCCCTCGCCCTCGACACCCCCGAGGTCACCATCTCCGAGGGAGCCATCGCGGCCCTCGAGGAGCATTGGGATGGCGACGGGACGCCGGTCATCCGCCTCGAGATCGACCGCGAGTTTCGCAATGCCCTCTACTTCGATTCGCCCCGGGACGAAGACGTCGTCATGTCGGATGCCCGCTTCACCCTCGTCCTGGACAAGAGCTCGGCTCGGCGCGCCGATGGCGTGGTCGTCGATTACCTGACGATCGACAAAACCAGCGGCTTCAAGATCGACAACCCCAACGAGCCCCCTCGCGTACGCCAGCTCTCGCCGAAGGAGCTCTCCATGATGCTCGACGGCGGCAAACCCCTCGAGCTCTTCGATGTGCGCACCCCGGGAGAGCGGGCGACGGCGAACATCGGCGGCA
>JAFDCW010001079.1 GCA_019312705.1 Deltaproteobacteria bacterium | reverse complement strand
CATCGCCCTCCGGACAATCGCAGAGGTCCCCAGTCGACTCCGGCGGCGCGTCACAGCGGCAGGTGCAATGAGCGCGTGCCTCGGTCTCCTCGGCGCTCGCGCAGGCCGGGTTCGCCGCGGCGTCGCTCGTGGTCTCGCAACCCGCTTCACCGAAGGGCACACCGTCGAGTTGATAGACTATGCACACCCGGGTCGCGCACTCGACCGAGCTCGTCTCGAGGTAAGCCTCGGTGCCGACGTATCCGTCGACGGGGATTGCCCCGGGGACGCACGGGTCGCCGATTCCCGAGGCCTCACAACCGAGCATCATGGAAAGCGCGGCAGCGGCCCACAGAGCGGGGCCAATCGTTCGATACATCAGAATCTCCTCCGCCCCTTCACGATCGCCAATCACAACGGGCGTCGCCTTCGGGGCTCCCGGTGGGTAGTCGATTGGGGGCCCGACGAATTCCAAACGCCGTGAAACCGAGCTCACCGACCGGCCTCCCGCCCTCTGCGGAAGGCCCTAATCTACCTTGTGGCAGCTCGCGAAGTGACCCGGCGCGACCTCCCGGAGCACCGGGGCGTCGCCGTCGCAGAGGCCCTTTTCGACGATCGGACAGCGGGGATGGAAGTGACAGCCGGCCGGGGGGGCGAGGGGGCTCGGCACGTCGCCTTCGAGGATGATGCGGTGGGACTTGGCCGTGGGGTCGGGGACCGGCACCGCCGAGAGCAAGGCCTGGGTATAGGGGTGCTGGGGGTCCCGGTAGAGGTCCTCGGCGGTCGCGAGTTCGACCAACCGGCCGAGGTACATCACGGCCACCCGGTGGCTCAGGTACTCGACCACGGCGAGGTCGTGGGCGATGAAGAGGTAGGCGATGCCCAGCTCTTCCTGGAGGTCGGACATCAGGTTGACGATCTGCGCCTGCACCGAGACGTCGAGGGCGCTGATGGGCTCGTCGGCGACGATGAACTTTGGCTCGACGGCCAGGGCCCGGGCAATGCCGATGCGCTGGCGTTGACCACCGGAGAACTCGTGGGGGTAGCGGCTCATCTGCTCCGGGCGCAGGCCGACGCGGGTGAGCAGCTCCGCTATCTTCTGTTCTTCCTCGGAGCCCCCCGTCGACAGCCCGTGGATACGCATCGCCTCGCCGACGGTCGCCTTCACCGTCATGCGCGGATTCAGCGAGCTGTATGGGTCCTGGAAGATGATCTGCATGCGGCGCCGGAGGGGCCGGAGGGAGCGCTGGGACGACGTGGTGATGTCCTGGCCCTCGAAGGCGATCTTCCCGGCGGTGGGGTCGAGCAGGCGCAGGACGACGCGGCCGAAAGTCGACTTACCGCACCCCGACTCGCCGACCAGGCCCAGGGTCTCCCCGGGCATGACGTCGAGGCTCACGCCATCGACGGCTCTGACCGCGCCGCCCTTGTTGCCCAGGAGCCCTTTTTTGACCGAGAAGTGTTTGCGCAGGTTCTCGGTGCGGAGAATCGGCTCGGTCATGCGCTGGCCTCCGAGGTGGTGACCCAGCACGCGACGGAGCGGCCTCCCGATACTTCGAGGCGCGGCTCTTCGGTGCGACAGCGGTCGATGACGTCGTCGCAGCGCTCCTGAAAACGGCACCCCGTCGGGAGATCGCGGAGGTCTGGCACGACGCCGCGGATCGTCGGCAGGCGCCTCTTGGACTTCTCGATCGCGGGGCCGCCATAGCTTGGCACACTGCGCAGGAGGCCACGGGTGTAGGGGTGCTTCGGGTCGGCGAAGAGCGCTTTGGTCTCGGCGCGCTCGACGTCGTCGACGAACTCCGCGACCACGCCGAGGTCGTGGGTGATGAGAATGATGCTCATCGTTCGCTCGGTCTTCAGCCGATTGAGGAGGTCGAGGATCTGAGCCTGAATCGTGACGTCGAGGGCCGTCGTCGGCTCGTCCGCGATGAGTAACTTGGGCTCACAGGCCAGGGCCATCGCGATCATGACGCGCTGGCGCATGCCTCCCGAGAGCTGATGCGGATACTCGTCGACGCGTTGTTCCGGGGCGGGGATGCCGACGAGGGAGAGCATCTCGATGGCCTGTTTGCGCGCGTCCTTCCGCGAGACCTTCCGGTGCATGCGGATGGCCTCCATGATCTGCTGCCCGGCGGTATACACGGGGTTCAGGGAGGTCATCGGCTCCTGGAAGATCATCGAGATGCGATTGCCCCGGAGGCCCTGCATCTCTTTCTCGGAGAGCTCGAGGAGGTCCTTGCCTTCGAAACGGATGGTCCCCCTTTCGACCAATCCCGGCGGCGAGGGCAGGAGCTGCATGATGGAAAGCGAGGTGACGCTCTTGCCGCACCCCGACTCACCGACGATGCCCAGGGTGCCACCCTCGGCCACGTCGAAGGAAACTCCATCGACCGCCCGCACCGTGCCCTCGTCTGTGTGAAAGGCGGTAACCAGGTCCGTGACCTCGAGCAGCGGCGCGGTCATTGGCAGCTCACCTCTTCCGGTGGAATGCCGGGCCGGGGCGACTGGCGGAAGGCGTTGGGCGGCACGTCGATGTTCACGTCGATCGATTCGAAGCGCACCGTGGTGTCGGCGTCCTGGGCGGGATGCACGAAGCGGACCTTCATCGGCAGAGCGACCCCCATGCCTTCATCGCTCTGCGGATCGACCACCACTTCGTAGTCCTCGAAGGTCGCCCGCCACTCGGTCCGTCCGGCGCGGTCCCAGACCTCGGACCGGATCATGCGCAAGCGCTGCTCCTGTGGTGGCGCATCGTGTTCGACGTCCCAGGGGCGCACCGCGAGCTCGATCTCCTGACGTCGACCGTCGGCCGCGGTGAAGGAGACGAGGTACGTGCCGTCGGCGGTGCAGCTGACGCCGCGGGTCTCGGTATCGAGGCGCGGGCTGTCGCCGAGGAGGAAGAGCGACACGTCTTCTCCGGACATGGGGATACCGAGCAGCCGCTCGATGTTCTCGGGACAGGAGGGCCCCTCGAGGTACCGATTCTCACGGAGATCGGTCAGCGCGAAGCGCTCACCATCGCTGGTGAGGATGATCGCCGGCCCGAACTGCGTCATCGCGTCGAAGCGAACTCGGTT